>WJLY01000126.1 GCA_014728245.1 Candidatus Effluviviaceae Genus IV sp. | reverse complement strand
TCGACGACCCCGTAGACGACCGACAGGCCCAGCCCGGTTCCCCTGCCAAGCTCTTTCGTGCTGTAGAAGGGCTCGAAGATCCGGTCGAGAGCCTCCTTATCGATGCCAGTTCCGGTGTCGCTGACCGCCAACATCACGTAGCTCCCCGCTCTTGCCTGGTCTTTCTCTTCCACGTCGTCTTCGTTCAGTACGACGTGCTCCGTTCGCAGCGTGAGCGCTCCGCCCTCCGGCATCGCGTCGCGCGCGTTCACCGCCAGGTTCATCACGACCTGCTCGATCTGCGCCGGATCGACTCTGATGCGCCCGGCTTCGGGGGAGAGGTGCACGCTCAGGGCGATGTCCTCTCCGATCAGCCGTCTCAGGAGCGCGTTCATCGATGTGATCGCCGAGTTCGCCTCCACCACGCGCGGCTGCAGCGGCTGCTGCCTGCTGAAGGCCAGAAGCTGTTGCGTCAGATCGGCGGCCCGCTCCGCGGCGCCCCTGATCTGCTCCGCGTGAGCCGAGACTCTCGCATCTTCCGCCGAGCGTGACAGAAGTTCCGTGTAACCCGAGATGACGGTGAGCAGGTTGTTGAAGTCGTGGGCCACGCCTCCCGCCAGCTTGCCGATCGCCTCCAGTTTCTGCGCTTGCACCAGCTTCTGCTGGGTGCGTTCCAGCTCATCGAGGCTTGAACGCAACCTCGTCAGAAGATCGGTCTTCTTCCAACCGGCCGCGAGCACTCCCGAGAACGCCTCGATCGTCGGGAGATCGCGCGCCGACAGCCTCTCGGACATGACGGCGAGCACGCCGATGACCTCTTCGCCGGCGATTATCGGAGCGAGGGCGGTCCGTGGGAGCTTGACCAGCTTGGCGATTCTCGAAGCAAACCGCTTGGCGCTTCCCGGCAACAGGGCCTTTGCCAGACCGCCGGGCTTCTCGTGCAGGAGCGTTTGCTTGCCTCGAACGACCCGGCTCAGGTTCTCTGACTCCGATATGTCGACGCGATAGGACTCCGCTCTGAGTCCGGTGAGCATCTCCGCGGCGAAGATCAGCCTTTCGCCGATGCTCGTGTAGCGATAGGTCAGCGCTCCCGAGTCGCGGTCGATCCCGAAGACCGCGCAGCCGAAGCCAAGCTCCTGGAGTTTGGCGCCGACGGTTCTGAAGACCTCCTCTGTCTCCATCGCTCTCTCTATGGCGAGGGCTGTCTCGTTCAGCGTTCGCAGCAGCGTGTCGCGCCAGCGGTGCTCCGTGATATCCTCGCCGGAACCCAGAGTTCCCACGACATCGCCCGCAGCGTCGTATCGCAAGGCGTTGTGCCAGGCTATCCAGCGTCGCTTGCCCGTTGCGGTGAGGACCTCATTCTCCACGGTTCCGTGCGCCTGGATCTGACCGTCCAGGAGCTCGTGGAAGATCTTCCGTACTCTTTCTCGCTCGTCAGACGGGATGAATGTCTGAAACCAGTTGGCGCCGACTGCCTCGTCCTCGGAGCACTCGAGGACCTCGCAACCGGCCCTGTTGATCATCGAGACGCGCTCATCGGGGTCGATCGCCACGATGATACTGCCCGCGATGTCCAGATAATCCCGAGCCCTGTCCCTCTCCTCCTCCAGCTCCAGCTCTACGCGGCTCCGCTGTATGGCGAGCGCCAGAAGGTCGGCGAGCCGCTTGACCGCCGCCAGGTCGCGAACGGAGTACCCGCCGGGGGCGCCGCTCAGGGCTATCTGGCCGACGAGTTCGCCGCCGATGAGGGCGGGCGCAGCGATGAAGTTCCCCAGCGGCACGTGCCCGTCCGGAAGTCCCGTTGAAGACGGGTGGGAGGCGGGATCGTTAGTATAGAACGCCTCGCGCGTGTTGAGCACGTGCCCCCAGAGCGACGGGTAGGTCCCATCCTCTTTGACAGGAAAGCGTGGCTCATCCTCGTCAAGCGCGATGTCACAGGCCTTGCCCATCATGTCGGTTATCGTGTGGTTGACGGCCTCCCCGGTCGCCGGGTCGATGGAGGCGACGTACCCGTGCTCGCTGTGCGTCAGGCGCTTGCCCGCCTTGAGCACCGCCCGCCCCACCTCTCTCAGTGAATGCGTTCCGAGAAGCGTGTTCGATAGAACGGCGAGAGCGAGATTGACCTCCGACTCCCAGCGCAACGCCTCCCTGGTCTCTTCGTCCTCGGTAACGTCGATCGCCTGCAGGAGGCGGACGCCCGTCGGCTCCCCGTCGTGCGTGAGGGCCGTCGACATGAGCTCGACGGAGCGCCTTCCGCCCGCGCGGTCCGTGATCGAGAGGAGGACCCTTGTGAACGTATTGGCGTCCGAGCTGGGACAATAGAGGGCCTTCGTCAAGGCTGCTCTCCGAGCCTCATCCGGACTCAGGAGTCCGGCCAACGTCCGGACGTCAGAGACCTCCTCACGGTCGTAGCCTGTCAGCTCGCTCATGGCCTCGTTGTAGTCCACTATTGCTCCGTCCGCGTCCGCCGTCATCGCGGGCGTCGGGCTCGAAGCGTGGACCTCCCACACGTGGCGGTATTCGGCGGCGCGCAGCTTCCTGTCGAGGTCGCGCGCAAGCAGACGGCTGTGGCGCTCGCTGGTTCGGAGCGCGGCCTCGGAAGCCTGCCGCACCGACTCCGCCTCCCTCGACTCCAGCAACGCCGCCACGTCCCGGGCCACGGTCTCGAGCAGCGCCCGCTCGTGCCGGTCTGTCGCGACCCTGCGCGTGGCGAGCGCGCTCAGCACGCCGTGTCTGCGGGAGCCGATGTCGATCGGAACGGAGATGGACATCACCCCCGATTCAGCTCGGTGACTTATGGAGCACCCTGCACACGTGTCTGTGGAACAGACCCTCGCTTCGGTGCACGGGGGTTGACCCCGCAGGGCGGCGCAACCCGGTGGATTGCCGGCTTTCCAGTCGTCCACCATCTCCGTAAAGCGGCCGTCGCGTCCGGAGCTGGAGTATGCCGTCAGGTTCCTCTCCGGGTCGAGCAGGACGCCCCACATGAAGCGAAACCCGCTCGACTGGCAGAACGTCTCGCAGATGTGCTGGATCAGCTTCTCAGGCGGCTCTTTGGCGTGGCTCGCCTCGTGGACGGCGCGGAGCACGGAGTTGGCGCGCTCTATTCTCTTTGTCGACCTGCCAAGCCTCCTTATGGTGGCGTAGAGGCCCAGGCCGAGGATTCCCAGACTCAGGCCGACGTAGGTCCTGACGTGGAAGGCGTGCGGCGGGACGGCCGTCACGGCCATCTCGAGGAAGGTGCCATCACCGTACACGTGACTGTGCATGTAGGCGTCGCCCAGCCAGCCGGCCACGCCGAGGGAGATCGTGAGCAAGAGCGCCACGACCTCTGGCTTCGCGAGCTTGCCGTGAAGAGGGAGCAGGGCGCCTGTGCGGCGGGCCCATTCGGTGAGTCTGGAGCGGCCCCCTGGCCGGCTCGGCCGGGGCCGAGTGTGCCGCCGCGTCGAGTTCGTTGTGCTGGGGGTGTTCATCGAGCGAACCAGTCCCTTCGAAGCGCGGAAGTGCGGACGCTTAGCTCGGGGGACAGGCTATCCGACACTATATGCACGACGCTCCTTCGCGTCAAGTGTGTGGCGTTGGTCTTCCACTACTATTGCTGTCGCAGCTTCCATGCCAATAATGTATCGTATTGACGCAAAAGGGTTGGTCCTGATGCCATCTGTGAGTGGGGGCACAGACATGATTGAAACCACTTCAAGTAAAGTGGCCATCGCGGCGCTCGCGATTCTGCTTCTCGGCTCGCCGGCCTGCGCGGACGAGTGGCAGCTCACGACCGGCAGCAACTGGAACGATGACCCTGAGTGGTGCGGCGACTCGATCGTTTTCCACTCGGACCGCGATCCGTCGATCGACTTCGACATCTGGAAGGTCGAGATCGACAGCACCGGCCACGGCGTGGACGAGATCTTCTGCTGCAAGAGGGACGCCAGCCACGTGGACAGCTCGCCGACCTGGGAACACGGATCGGGCGGGACCTTCGTGTTTTTCGAGCGGCAGATCCCTGGCGGCGTGACGCAGATCTGCGGCATGACTACAAGCGGTTCCGCGGTCATCACCGCCACGGATGGCGACCACGCCGACCACGCGCCCGACAGGTCGAGCGGCCACATGCTCGTGCACTCAGACAGGAACGGGAACGACGACATCGTATGGATCGACCACGGGGGCGAGCCTCACGGATCGGGCTCGCTGACCGCCGACCCGGCGGCCGACCGCTACCCCTTTTGGTCTCCTGACGAGCAGTGGGTCGCCTTCGCGAGCGACCGCTCCGGGAACTGGGACATCTGGGTGATGAGCGCAGACGGGGAATCGGACAGCCTCAACCTGAGGCAGGTCACCGACACGCCCGAGAACGAGACCAGGCCCGCCTGGTCGCCGACCGGCGAGTACATCGCCTTCGCCCGGGAAGGGACGGGGATCGTCGCCGCCGACGCGTGGGGGAGAGGCGAATACGCCGTTACGTCCGGCCCCGATGACTCGAGCCCCACGTGGTCCGACGACGCGTCGATGCTCGCCTTCTCGCGACCTTCCGGAGGCAACTGCCACATCTGGGTAACCGACCAGTTGCCGGAGTCGCCGGTCGAGAAGACGTCGTGGGGCCGCCTGAAGGCGATGTATCGTTGAACGAAGAGAGGCGTGACAAGAGATACCGAATGGAGGACCCCGATGATCCACCCCTTGGA
The DNA here is from genome assembly GCA_014728245.1 of Candidatus Effluviviaceae Genus IV sp. Taxonomy (GTDB): domain Bacteria; phylum Joyebacterota; class Joyebacteria; order Joyebacterales; family Joyebacteraceae; genus WJLY01. The sequence continues at coordinate 9,902 of WJLY01000126.1, read as the reverse complement.
GAGACGCGCCACCGGCTCCTCTGGAACGAGCCGCGGCTCAGGGCGACGGTCGCGCACCACGTGCTCATGGCTCTGGACGTTCGTGCCGGGCGATTCCCCGCCGGCGGCCGCGCTGATAGCTCTTCTGCTGGCCGCCCTGCTGGCCGGAGTCCCCTCCCTCGTGGCCGCGGAGCCCCCCGGGATGCCGGCGAGCGAGGCGTCGAGCCACGTCGGCGAGATGGCCCGCGTGTGCGGGCACGTGGCGAGCGCCGCCTACTTCGGCTCCGTCAAGGGCGGCCCCACGTTCATCAACCTGGACCGGCCCTATCCCGACCAGACCTTCACCGTCGTCATCTGGGCGCGATCCAGGCCCCGGTTCGAGGTCCCGCCGGAACGCCTATACGATGGCAAGTCGATCTGTGTTACCGGGCTCGTCGAGACCTACAGGGGCAAACCGCAGATCGAAGTGACGAGCCCCGACCAGGTGGTCGTCACCACGCCGCTCGGCGGCGGGGGAGAGCTGACGGACGTTGAGCGCGTCTTCGTGAAGTCGCTGCTAGCGTCTCTCGGCTACGATGCGGACTACGGAGACGGCGAGTGGGACGAGCGCACGATCGAGGCGCTCGTCGCGTTCCAGGAAGCTTCCGGTCTTCCCACTACCGGAGACCCCGACGCGGAGACCCTGAGAGCGCTGGCAAACGCCGCTCCTAAGATCCCGGAAGAGCAGAAGACGCTCGCCATTCGGCTGCTCCTTTTCGAGCTCGTACGCCGGCAGGAGTAGCCCCCCGGAGGGCTCGTCGGGAGCGCGTCATGCCGGTGCGGACGCCGACGTGGCCGGGGCGGCGCGGTCTGTGGTCACCGGGTGTGTCCCCCGTCGTCGTGCTCAGCACCGTCCGGGCTCACGGGCCGGAAATCGGCGACGACAGGGAGATGGTCTGACGCCTCGAGCGTGTCGTCGGCTCTTAGCCCGTAGCGCTCCAGCGCCTCCCGGGGCAACCTCTCCGTCGAGAGAACGAACGCGTTCCCGAGCCCGAGCGCGCTGTCGGAGTAGACGATGTAATCGAGCTTACCCGGGGCGAACGAGCTGCGCCCGTCCCTCCATGTGTAGTTGTCCAGCCCCCCCGCCAGGCGCGGGTTTGCGTCAGACAGAGGCGTTCCGTCCCAGTCGGGCGGGTGTGACGGGCCGTACGTCTTCTCGTAGACGATCTCGCCCGCGAGGAGCGTCCGCAACTGGTTCGAGCCACCTACGAGATTCATGTCGCCCGCAACCACGATCGGAGTGCCCCGAGGTAGCGAGGCCGAGTTCCCCGTAGTCCTCTCCCTGAGCCACGCTGCCACCGCATCAAGCTGTTCCTGCCGTTCCTTCTCCTTCTCACAGCATGGCGGATGCGCGCTCACGACGCCGATGTCGACGTCGTACGTCTCGTCGGGAAGGTCGACGACGGCCCAGTAGTTGCCCGCCTCGTCGATCGGGCTGTGCTCAATGAACGGGTACCGGCTGACGATCTGTCCTTCGGTGGTGTGTGCCCCGTGCCAGGTCGTCTCGGGCAACGCCAGCGACACCTGGTCCGCCGCCTGCCGCGCAGTATGGGACCAGATCTCCTGGAAGCAGATGATGTCTGGCTCGATCGCCCGGAGAATCCTGAGAAAGGCCGACGGCCGCTTGAAGAGCCCGTCGAAGAGGACGTTGTAGGTGAGGACGCGGATGTCATCCGGGTCTTCTTTTTCCAGCGAGACTTCCCGTGGCGGCGGGGGAGGGCCGTCCGAGAGGGCAACCGTCGCGGCGCCCGCGTCCGGGAGCCTGTCGCCGGAGCCGGCACGCTCGTCGACGAGGACGAAGGATACCCGCGACTCGATCAGCCGGCCGTGTTCGTCTGCGGCCTCCCGCCCGGGCGCGAATCTTCGAGGGGCGGGCGACTCCGATGATGGGGGGTCCTCCGCGGCTGCTCGAGCAACCGCGTTAGCTCCCTCTCCGCCGGGCGACCGCGCGAATGACACTTCGAACGTGTCGGAGGAGACCGTGGGGGCCTGCAGAAGCCCCAGCTCGCTCTGCTCGGCCTGCCTCATTCGGCCGTCGCGCCAGAGGCTGCCGCGCCGCCTGCCGAAGGTCCACACGAGCTCCGCTCCGACCCCGTGGATCTCATCCCCGGTCGACGCGTCCGCGTCGGCGTCGATGACGAGCGTGAGCTCGTTCCCGCTCTGGAGGTTCAGCTCCGGGGACAGCTCTATCAGGAAGGCCACGCGCGCGGCGTCGGAGCGCACACTGACGCTCACGAGGTCCAGCCCGTCGGCATCACCACGCTCGTCCGCGAACGAAGCGTCGGACGTCTCCCATTCGCCGAAGTCGCCGTCGACGGCGATTGGTCTTTGGGGCGATCCCGGCGCGGCACCTGCTTTCTCCGCCGCGCTTCCCGCCCCGGGGAGGGCCAGGGTGCAGATGGCGGAACCTGCCGCCTCCGCCGCGGTTCCCGCCCCGGGAAGCGCAACGATGCAGACGAGCGACAGCCAGACGCACAGGGCGGCCTGCACGTTGGGCGGATTCAGTGGTCCCATCGGTCCTCCTCGTCAGCACCGGCCAGGGGCCGGAAACCGGACGTAGTTCTTAAAGTAAAGTAGGCTTAACTTTATGTAATTAATACTTGACATCGAAGCTTCTCTACCGTAGAGTCTACCACATGAGCGAGAACGTGCGAAACGAGGTCCGTAAGCAACGCTTCCTGAACGGCGAGATGACGCAGGAAGAGCTTGCGCGACGCGTAGGCGTGACCCGGCAGACCATAATCGCGATCGAGAAGGGCAAGTACAACCCCTCGGTCGCCCTCGCGCTCCGCATCGCGAGGGTGTTCGGGCTCGCCGTCGAGCAGATCTTCTCGCTCCCGGAAGAGGAATAGCCTTGAAAAGCGGGCAGCCGTTTCCGCCGACGGCCGTGGAGGTCTCATGAAGACAACCAGAGGACGGATCGTGATAGGGGCCATCCTTGCCTACGCCGTGGTGTTCGTCGTCCTGGGCATCGCGGTCGACCGCGCCTTCTACATACCTCTGGTGGCCGTTGCGTTCATCAGGCCGCTCCTGCGCGAGTCCGGGCTTCTGTCCGATCGCGACGAGCGGCAGATCAGCGTTTCGCACAGGTCCAGCCACATCGCGTTCCTGCTCACGATGGCGCTCGTGGCCATGCTCTTCATCAAGAAGACGGTCGTGGACCTCGAGGAGCCTGGCCTCCTGCTCTCACTCCTGTTGTTCGTGCCGCTGCTCGTCAAGTTCGCGGCGTGGCAGTTTACATCGCGCGGAAGGCGGCGGGCCGCGCTGGGCATCGGGTTCGCCATCGGCGGGTTCTGGCTCCTCTTCAGCATGCTCGCCGGCGACTTCAACCCGCAGCTTCTCGTGGGCGGACTTCCGCTCGTCGCCTCCCTGCTGGCGCTCAGATGGGAGAGGGCCGGCGGAGCCATCATGTTCGGTCTGGGTGTGTTCGCGATCTACTTCTTCGGCGAGATGAGTCTAATCGTGGTGCTCCTGCTCCCGACTCCGCTCATTCTTGCAGGCACCATGCTGCTCGCCGGGGGAGGAAGGGACCAGGACGAGGACCAATCGGAAGAGGAGGAAGCATGCGAGCCACAGCCGTAGCACTGCTTGTGATCGTTGCAGCTGCCATCGTAGTCCCGACCGGCGGCGCCGAACAGGCCAAGCTCCGCGTGGGAGTTTATGACAACCGTGCCGTCACCGTCGCCTACGCCCACTCGGAGTTCAATCCCGTCGACGAGAAGATGAAGGAGCACGCGCAGGCGGAGGCGCAAGGGGACACCGACAGAATGAAGGAACTCGAAGCCTGGGGCGAGAGGCATCAGCACGAGCTTCATCTCAAGGGCTTCTGTCACGCTCCCGTCGACGACCTGCTCGCATACGTCGAAGACCGGCTCCCCGAGGTCGCGAGGCGGGCCGGCGTAGACGTCATAGCGCGCGCCTGGGACTACGTGGCAGAGGACGTCGACGTCGTCGACGTGACGATGGAGCTTGTCGCGCTCTTCGATCCAGGAGAGGAGGCGCTTCGGACCATCGAGCAAATTGAGGGCGTCGAGGCCGTCCCCCTGGCGGACATCGAGAGACACGGTCACTAGCGGCATCACGGGAGTTGAGATTGCCTTCCTGGTGTGCTAAACTATTGTAAGATGGCAAGTTGGACCCTGGGTCGACAGGTCATGTCGGTCTGGGGTCTTCATAATCGCGCCTTTCCAGGAGCTTCTCATGTCCCGCTCGCAGAGACGATACATGCCCGCCGTTGTGGCTTTGGCGCTTCTCTTGTGCGCCGCCGCTCTCCCCGCATCCGCTGCCCCTCTCTTCGGAGATGAGGTCACGATCCGGGAGCCGGACGGCTCGACCGTGACGCTCCGGGTCTGGGGGGACGAGTTCTATGCCGTCGGGGAGACTGTCGACGGATACACGGTCACGCGGGACGAATCGTCCGGGCTGCTGTGCTACGCCCGCCTTTCCGGAGACGGCCGCAGCCTCGTCTCTACCGGTGTTCCGGCCACACGGCCTGATCCGCCCGCGGGACTTGAGAAGCACATACGGGTGAGCCGGGACGCGGCACGCGCGCGGGCGCTGGCCGTCCGGGCGGACATGGCGCGCAGGGCTCACGAGGGCCCGCTGGCGCCGCCTCTCAGGGACGGGACCAGACCGACGACGGGCGAGGTCTTGGGCATTGTCCTTCTCGTCGATTTCTCGGACGACCCGGCCACGATACCGACCGGAGACGTCGACGACTTCTGCAATCTCGTGGGCTACTCAGCGAACGGGAACAACGGTTCCGTGCGCGATTACTTCTACGAGGTCTCGGACGAGGCTCTCGACTACACGAACTACGTGCCCACTTACTACCACCGGGCCTCGAAGACCAAGGCCTACTACACCGATCCGAGTGCGCCCTATGGCGAGCGGGCGAGGGAGCTGATCGTGGAGGCCCTGACCGCGATGGACGACGCCGGCTTCGACTTCGTGCCGTACGCGAACGGCGACGGCGTCATAGACGCGGTCAACTGCTTCTACGCGGGCGGCATATGGAACAACTGGGCCGAGGGGCTGTGGCCACACTCGTGGACGGTGAACTGGTCGGCCGACGGTGTCAGCACCGGCCACTATCAGATCACCGACATGGGTAGCGCGCTCACGCTATCCACGTTCTGCCACGAGAACGGTCACATGCTTATGAACTGGCCTGACCTCTACGACTACGACGGAGACTCGTCGGGCGTCGGCAGGTTCTGCATCATGTGCAACGCCGGGAGCAGCACCAATCCGGTCGAGCCCTGCGCGTATCTCAAGGCGCGCGCGAACTGGGCCGACGTGAGGATCCTCAGCGCTTCGCAGTCCGGCGTCGCCGTTCCCGCGGACACGAACGTCGTCTACAAGGCTCGCCGTCCCGGGCACTCGAACGAGTATTTCCTTATCGAGAACCGCCAGGAAGTGGACCGGGACGTGGCGATGCCGGACAACGGGCTGGCCATCTGGCACGTAGACACGAACGGCAGCAATGACTGGAACCAGATGTCTCCGCAGTTCCACTACCTCGTGACGCTCGTGCAGGCCGACGGCGACTGGGATCTCGAGAACGGAAACAACCAGGGCGACTCGTGGGACCTGTACGCCGCGCCGACGTACTCCAGCTGTGGGCCTGAGACCTACCCCCACACCGACTGGTGGGACGGGAGCGAGTCCGGCCACGCCTTCACGAACATCTCAACGTCCGGGATGACGATGACGTTTGACTACGGCGACACGCCGCCCCCGGCGCCTACAGGTCTGGCCGCCACGCCCGGGGAGCTCTCGGTGTCTCTCGAATGGGACGCGAGTCCCGCGGCCGATTTTGACCGCTTCATCGTAGAGCGAGATACCTGCGACTCGTTCGGCGTGGGGACGTTCTCGGACACGATACCGGAGAACGCATACCTGGACGGCCCGCTCTCGAGCGACACGGAGTATTTCTACCGCGTCAGGGCCGTCGATCTGGGTGACAACGTCGGCGACCCGAGCGGTGTTGTGTCGGCGAATCCCCTCGCGGACATGGCGCCCGCAACGCCGGCCGACCTGGCCGCGCTGGGAGGGAGCGGAGTCATAGAGCTCAGGTGGTCCGAGGGGCCGGAGGTCGACATCGCGGGATACCACGTGCTCAGGGACAGCCTCTTCGAATTCAGCGATCCCGAGACGCTCGGCTTCCCGTCGGCGCCGCCCTTTGTCGACTCGGACGTCGCTCTGCACCAGAGCCGCTGGTACCGCATCGTTGCCGAAGACGTCTCGGGACACTTGAGCGGGCAGAGCCCCCGGTCGGCCTGCGTCGCCGTGTCCGGAGACGGCTACTACGTCGACGCTTCCAACACGGGGCCGGCGTACGGGACATTCGAGCAGCCGTATCCCACGATAAGCGAGGCGATGGGAGACGCGGCCGAGAACGACATAGTTATCGTCTATCCGGGCGTGTACCCGGAGGCGGTGCTGATCGAACAGGGCGTGAGTCTCGTGGGAATGCGCGGCGCCGACAGCACTTCGGTGACACAGACGATGAGCGCGTACGGGCTAAGCAGCGACGTCGTTCTGAAGGGGCTGACGTTCGACGGCGGCGGGTCGCTCACGCGGGGACTCAACTGCCAGAACTCGCGCCTCAGGATCGAGGACTGCGTCTTCAGGGACGTGGCGGGCGAAGCCGTCAGCTTCCACACGGGAGGCGCGCCTCTAGTGCTGAGAAGCAGCTTCCTGTCGAATCAGAGGGCGATCTCGTGCTCCGACTCGGCCGCCCCGGTGATCGTGTCTAGCGTCTTCGACGGGAGCGCGTTCGCGCACGTCTTCAGCTCGGGCGCTCCAGGTCCCGTACTCGGCGGCAGTCTCTCCGCGGCCAACGACTTCACGGGGCACGGCATGTACGCGGTGTGGAACTCGGGCGCCTCCGAGTTCGCCGCCGAGCTCAACTACTGGGGCGATGACTGTGTGGACCCGGCCTGGTTCTACGGACCCGTGGATTACGCGCCCTGGACCGACGCGATGCACACGTACACCTTCACGGAGTGCTGGGCCGACGTCCCCGACGCGCCCGCGGTCGCATATGCAGAGCCGAGCTATCCGAACCCTCTGAACCCCTCCACAACGATAGCCTTCGGCATGCCTTCTCCCGGCGGGCGGGTCAGTCTGCGAGTCTACGACGTCAACGGGAGGCTGGTCAGAACGATCGTCGACGGGTTCCTGCCCGGCGGCAGGCACCATGCACGCTGGGACGGAAAGGACGAAAGGGGGAGGAACGTGGCGTCGGGCGTCTACTTCTACAGTCTTGAGGCCCCCGGCCTGTCGAAGCGGGGCAAGAGCGTGGTCGTCCGGTAGCCCATCACTGGCCGGCTCCCTGGAGCGGCCACCCGATGGTCAGGACGACCTCCTCCACGCCGTCGTTCGGCTGCCTGATGGACCCGTTCGAGTAGTGGGCGTAGGAGACCTCCGCGCGCAGCCGCCTCCACACGAACCCGAGCCCGACGCGGTCCTCGAACTGGAAACGCGTCGAGAGATATCTGCCGGCCATCTCCGTCCCCGACAGGTACGTGGCCCCTATCCCCGCTCTCACGAACGGCCGGAAAGCCCATGCCTCGGAGCCGAAGTGGTAGCTCGCGTTCGGAGAAAGCACACCGCCGGAGAGAGCATCGTCCTCATTACGCCAGTGCAGCAGCGCCGCTTCCAACCCTGTAGAGAGGTGTCCGACGCCGCTGCGAAGGAAGACGGCGTCGAGGTCTCTTCTCGCCCCGACGCGGCACACGAGATAGCCCTCGTTGCCGTAGCCGCCGCCCAGGAATACGATCGTCTGAGCTCGCGCCGTCGGGACGAACGAGGCGAGAACGAGCAGTGGTACCACCAGCAGCCTCATCGATGCTCTCCGCGCGCCCTTTCAAGTCTGCCCCATCATCGGAACGAGGCCCTCGCCGACGTCCGCCAACGCTCTCACACCGGAGTTGGCGTGGAGTATTCCATTTGGGCGATGATATTGCCAGAGCTATTCCCGATCGCGGCACAGCATCGTCGTCCGTCAAGGTTGACTAAGCGCGGCTCTTGGGACAATGTTGTGTAGCGGCGGCGCGCCGGGACGGGTTTTCTGCCAACGGAAGAACCGCGGATGGGGAGAGGGCGGCGAACAAGCTCCGTGCATCCCGGTCCGCCACTCGAGGAAGGGCACTCGATCTTGAGCACCGACCCCTACTCCAGACTGGCCCGGAAGCTCGATGAGCTGCCCAACGGGTTTCCGGTAACGGACAGCGGCCTCAGGCTTCTGGCGAAGCTCTTCGGCGAGGATGAGGCCGAGGTGGCAAGCCACATGCGGGCGTCGCTCGAGCCGGCCTCCGTGATAGCCCGTAGAGCGGGACTGGGAGACGACGAGGCGGCGAACCTTCTCGAGGAAATGGCCCGGAAAGGTCTCGTCCGCTCGGCGCGCGCGGGAGACGACCGGGCCTACGGGCTAATGCCGTTCGCGGTGGGCGTCTACGAGGAGTCGCTGCCGCGGATGGACGAGGAACTTGCGACGCTCTTCGAGGAGTACTACACCGAAACGCGTGGTGGAGGGATGACGGGGGGACAGCCCGCGCTCCAGCGCGTGATCCCCGTGGGGAAGTCGATACCGGTGGAGCTGGAGATCTTCCCGCACGAACAGGCGGCGCGGTACATAGAGAACGCCAGGGCGTGGGGGGTCAGGGACTGCATATGCAGGGTGCAGCAGAGGCTGGTGGGCAAGGGATGCGACGCGCCGCTCGAGACCTGCATCGTGTTCGCTCCCGTGGAGGGCGCCTTCGATGACTCGGAGGCCACGAGGCCGGTCGGCAAAGACGAGGCGCTCCGCATACTCGAGGAATCGGCCGAAGCCGGACTCGTCCATTCGACCATGAACCAGAAGGGGCAGGTCTTCTACATCTGCAACTGCTGCACATGCTGCTGCGGAGTACTGCGCGGCGTGAAGGAGTTCGGCATTCCAACGGCCGTGGCGAAATCGGATTTCCGGGCGACAGTGCGGAACGCCGAGTGTGCTGGCTGCGGCGCCTGCGTCGAGCGTTGCGGCTTCGACGCTCTGGCGGTAGAGGACGGCGTGTCGGTCGCCGACTACTCACGTTGCGTCGGTTGCGGCGTCTGCGTGCCCGCGTGTCCGGCCGGAGCGCTGGCCATGGAACGGAGGCCGGCGGGTGAGGTGCCCGAGCCGCCGGCCAACCGTCGGGCATGGCTGGCCGAGCGGGCCGCCTCCCGCGCGATCGAGAAGCCGGTTTGGAGGTCAACCGGAGACATCTCCTCGCACCGAAAGGATTGAACATGCAGGCCAGGGCCTTTCAGGATTACTACCCCGAGCAACTCGCGCACTGCTACGGATGCGGGTACCTGAACGATCGCGGACACCAGATCAAGAGCTACTGGGACGGAGACGAGACCGTCTGCCGGTACAGGCCGAAGCCCTACCACACGGCCATACCGGGCTACGTCTACGGCGGGCTTCTCGCCTCTCTAATCGACTGCCACTGCACGGGCACGGCGTCCGCGGCCATGTACAGGCGGGAGAACAGGGAGATGGGAACGGAGCCGCCGCTGAGGTTCGTCACGGCCTCTCTGCGCGTCGACTACCTGAGGCCGACGCCCATGGGAGTCGAGCTGGAGATCAGGGCGAAGGTGCTCGAGATGACGGATCGCAAGGTGGTGATGGAGGCCTGGATAGAGGCGGGGGATCAGGTTACTGTGAAGGGCAAGGTCGTGACCGTCGTAATGCCCGAACACCTGGTCGAGGAGTGAACCGGGAACAGCAGATGCTTAACAGCGCACTCAGCCGCGAGTCCGAACGCATATCGGGCCGCATGCTCGAGCAGGGTGGTGTCAGCAGGGGAAGCGCGCTAACCGCCCGCCTCGCCTCGGCGCTGCTCGTGCTCGTC
>WJLY01000125.1 GCA_014728245.1 Candidatus Effluviviaceae Genus IV sp. | reverse complement strand
CGTGGGCGGCCGGCGGCTGGCACCTCTACTAGAGGGAGGTGCGGGACAGCACAGCTAAAGAAGGGCAGGCTCCGCGTGCGACCTTTGCGGGCCTGCGGCGGCTGACGGCATCGACGCGGCAGCCACTGAGCGCGGCACCGGCAGGACCGGGGCCGCGCTCTTGTGTCGTGCGGGCAGGTTTTTCTGCAATGTGTCATCTGAATGGCTCAGGTCTTGCTCTGTCCGCTCGCTCGACAGATCGGACGATTGACTCGATTGAAGGGGAGGGGGCCCCTGGGCGACCGGGGGTCCTTCTGCGTAAAGCGACATACGGAAGGAGACGAAATGAAGCGTATCATTTACACCGTGCTCTTCGCGCTGCTGGTGTCAGTGCCGGCCCTGTCCTCGGCCTCGGCGGCTCGGGGAGGCGGCGTCGGCGAGACGCCTCGCCGCCCGACGGTCAGGCAGTGCCCCCGGACCGTTCGCTCGGCGTGGGGCCTCGCGCCGGGAGCCTCCGTCGTTCCAGACGTCTGCGCGGTTCCCCGCGGGCTGGCCTTCATGCGGGGACCGTCCGCGCCGGCGTGGCTGGTGGATGTCGCGTGGCGACTCGTTCCCTGCAGCGTCGGTATAGCACCACGCTTCGGCGAAGGAGCGACCGTGCGAGAGCCGCTGTGGGCAGCGAACAGAGGCCTCCCGCGCCCCGACTCTACGCCGCCCGTCACGGCCGTCGTCACCGTCGACGACTATTCAGAGCTGTGGTACGGCGATGGACCGCGGTCGGATCTCGGCGAGGGCATGTATCGAGATGCGGGATACGAGTTGGATCCGCGGGGAGAGCTTCGGGAGTCCGCCCGCATGACGGACCCGTGCCGCAGTGATCTCCGCGACCCGGAGACATTCGACGACCGTTCTCTTGATCGGTACGTCGACCCGCGCTAGACCGAGGCGCTGCCACGGCCGGACGTTCTTATCGTCATGCTGCCGATGCCGGTGTCCACCTTGATCTCGACCGTCACGTCCGCCTTGCCGTAAGACTCGTTGACGTACGCTCCTCCGCGCTCCTCGAAGCCCTCGGCTGTGATGGAGCCGAGGCCCATTCCCGCTTTGACAATGACGCCGGCGTTCTGCGGGACGTAGATCGTGATGTCGCCGACTCCGCCGTCGACCTCGACGGTGGAGTCCCGCGCGATCTCCGCGCCCAGGTCGATCATGGTCGCGCCGACGCCCTGGTCGACAACCAGCCTCTCGACGATCAGGCCTGCCAGCTTCAGGGTCGCATCGCCGACGTCGGCCTCCATGCTGATCGAAAGGGGCATGCCACTGTTCAGGCGGATGTCCCAGCGGTTCTCCGCGTCTTCGGGGACCTTGCCCACACCGACGTCGGGCTGCCTGATCGTGAGGATTCCCTTTCTGCCCGATTCGGAGTACTCGACTGTGGGCTTCCACTTGGCGATGTTGTAGGTGAAATCGGCCTCGGCGAGCGCCTCGGCGCCTCCGCGTATGACGAATTCGCCTATGTTGGCGACCAGCCGCACATCTACCTCTTCCGCGTCTCCGATCGCTACCGTCTCGGACTCTGTCACCGTCTCTGCGATCTCCACGCACTCGCCCGTCGCCGTGCACCCGGAGACTGTAAGAGTCGGCGCCACCACTACTACGACCGCAAACAGTGCTCTGCCAAGGCGCGTCACGATATGCCTCCCTCCGACAGGTTCTCATGGCCCGCGTTCACTCTCGTCCGTCCGGTTTGACACAACCCGTGCGGCGGACGTTTCAGTGGAACGTAGGCCGCTACACTGGCGGCCTCCCCGGGCGCCAGGTCTGCCGCGGGGGTCCATCGGAGCGCGGCTCCGGCTGAAGCTCGCCGCCACATGAGACTCCGGGCGGTTGCGCCGGGTCTCGGCGGGGCATTCCCTGGCATTCCCGGCGCATTCCTTGACGATTGGCGGTCGCCTGCCATACAATGGGCCTTGGGGAGTACCGCGCCACCGGTAGATTGACACGCAGCGAGGTCAGGAACACCGGTGTCGCAGCAGTCCCCGCTTGCATGCTTTGGACCCGCACAGAATCCTCAACGTGCCGGAGGTCCGAAATGGCAGATTCCTCCCGCAGGACGCCGCCCGGCCCCGGGCAGAAGTACTGGAGGCGGCCGCTCGACGCCGACCGGATCAAGGTGCCGCACGGGGAGATCCACATTCTGGTCAACCGCTGCAAGGGATGTCAGTTCTGCGTGGAGTACTGCCCGCGCGACGTCCTGGAGATGTCCGAGAGCTTCAACGTAAAGGGCTATCACTACCCGGAGGCCGTGAACGAAGGCGAGTGCGTGAACTGCCAGCTCTGCGAGATGCTCTGTCCGGAGTTCGCGATCTTCTGTGTCGAGGTGGAAGAGGAGGTAGCGGATGATGACGGCGGATCCTAAAGGGGTCCTGACCGGCGAGCACTATCTCGACGGCGACCACGCGGCGGCGGAGGGCGCGCTGGCGGCGGGGTGCAGGTTCTTCGCCGGGTACCCGATCACGCCCTCGACCGAGGTCGCCGAGAGAATCGCAGCGAGGTTCCCCCGCGTAGGGGGCGTTTTTGTGCAGATGGAGGACGAGCTCGGTTCGATGGCGGCGATACTGGGAGGGGCGTGGGCCGGCGCGAAATCCATGACCGTTACGTCGGGCCCCGGCTTCTCTCTCATGATGGAGAACCTCGGCCTCGGGGTCATGATGGAGGTCCCGACGGTCCTCGTGAACGTGCAGCGGGGCGGGCCGTCGACGGGCCTTCCGACGCTTCCCGGCCAGGCGGACATCATGCAGGCGAGGTGGGGCTCGCACGGCGACTACGAGATCATAGCCGTGTCCCCGAGCTCGCCTCAGGAGGCTTTCGACCACACGATCATGGCCTTCAACTTCGCGGAGAAATACCGCGTGCCGACGATGGTGATGATGGACGAGTGCGTCGGCCACATGACGGAGAAGGTCGTCATTCCCGAGGCGGAGGAGATAGAGATCGTCCCGCGGAAGATGTACGACGGCCCGAAGACCGAGTACCTGCCGTACGAGCCAGACGAGGACATGGTCCCCTGGATGGTCAGGGCGGGAGACGGATACCGCTTCCACACGACCGGGCTGACGCACGACGAGAAGGGTTACCCGGTCATGAACTCGAAGTGCCAGGAGAAGTGCGTCCACCGTCTGGTCGACAAGATCCGATCGCGCATCGATGAGATCGTGGTGCTCGAGGAGGACGGCGTCGAGGGCGCCGACGTGGTCGTCGTGTCCTACGGGATCACATCGCGCGTTACGGTGCCGGCCGTCGAGCGCGCGCGGAAGGACGGGATCAACGTCGGGAGCCTCAGGCTGGTGACTATCTGGCCATTCCCCGAGAACCGCATCCGGGAGCTGTCGCGGAAGATCAAGACCTTCATCGTGCCCGAGATCAACTACGGCCAGCTCTGCTACGAGGTGGAGAGGTGCGCTGCCGGAAACGCGGAGACGGTCCTCGTTCCTCACGGCGGCGGCTGGGTCCACGATCCCGGCGACATCTACGACGCGATAAAGAAGGGGGCCAAATGAAGAGGGAGGTCGCCGCGCCCGCTACCGAGGCGCATCCCATGGACGAGCTCCTGCGGATGGACCGGATTCCGCACATCTGGTGTCCGACGTGCGGCCTGGGAACCGTGGTGACCGCGTTCGCATCCGCGGTCGACAAGCTGGAGATCCCGCTGGACGACCTCGCGGTCGTGTCCGGGATCGGGTGCACGGGTCGGGTGGCCGGGTACATCAAGGTCGATTCCTTCCACACTACGCACGGCCGCGCGATCCCCTTCGCCACCGGACTGCACCTCACGAACCCGAAGCTCAAGGTCGTCGTGATAAGCGGGGACGGGGACCTCATATCGATCGGCGGCAACCACTTCATCCACGCCGCTCGCAGGAACGTCGACATCACGGTCATATGCGTCAACAACTTCATCTACGCGATGACCGGAGGCCAGGTCGCCCCGACTACACCGCTCAGGGCCAACGCCTCGACGATGCCCTACGGCAACTTCGAGCGGCCGTTCAACATTCCGTACCTCGCGGAGTCGTCGGGCGCCGTCTACGTGGCCAGATGGACGGCCCTGCACGTGCGCAGACTGACGAAGGCGATCGCCGAGGCGCTGCAGAAGCCGGGCTTTTCGGTCGTCGAGGTCATAAGCCCATGCTCCACGCTCTATTCCAGACGCAACCGGATCGGCACCGGGCTGGACCTCATGAAGTTCTACCACGACAACTGCGAGATCAAGCACGGCGCCGACACGAGGGAACTCGACATCGGCTTCCAGGAGGAGATCACCGTCGGCAAGTTCATCGACACCGAGAGGCCGACCTACGTCGAGTCGATGAACACGTGGTACGCCGAGGTCTTCGGGGACCAGTACGAACCATACGAGGGGTCAGCCAAGTGAACGAGATCAGGATCTCAGGCTTCGGTGGACAGGGTGTCATCCGCTGCGGCTACATCATCGGTAAGACCGCGGCGCTCTACGACGGAAAGCACGCGACGCTGACACAGAGCTTCGGCCCGGAGGCGAGAGGCAGCGCGTGCAGCGCCCAGCTGCTCGTGGACGACGTGCCGATACGATACCCGTACCTGACGACCCCGGACACGGTCGTCACGATGTCGCAGGAGGCGTTCGACAAGTACGGGCACGACATAACGAAGGACGGAACGCTCATCATCGACGACGACCTGGTCAGGCCGGACGAGGCCAGGGCCCGCAAGGTCTACGCGATTCCGGCGACTCGGATAGCCGAGGACCTCGGGAACAGGATCGTCGCCAACATCGTCATGCTCGGCTTTTTCACCGCCGTCACCGACATCCTCTCCGCCGATGCGGCGCGGAGGGCCGTTCCCAACTCGGTGCCTGAACGATTCGTGGAGCTGAACACGAAGGCCTTCGAGGAGGGATACAGGTTCGGGAGCCAGTTCCTCGGCATGGAGTGCGTCGATCTCGATGCGCTCGATGACGATGAGCTTCGCGAGATTGACCCGACGGCGATATCCAAGACGAAGGCCGGGAGGCGCGCCACCGCCCTGTCGGGCGTGACGGCGAGACGAGTGGCGCGGATCCTGGCCGAGCGCCGGGCGGAGGAGGGGGCGGCGGGGAAGGAGACGAGCGCTGTCCCGGGGAAGCCGGAGAAGCCCGTGAAGAAGAAGGCGAAGGCTCCGGCCAAGAAGAAGGCGAAGACACCCGCGAAGAAGCGGGCGAAGGCCCCGGCAAGGAAGAAGGCGAAGGCGCCCGCGAAGAAGCGGGCGAAGGCCCCGGCCAGGAAGAAGGCGAAGACACCCGCGAAGAAGCGGACGAAGGCCCCTTCCGGGAAGAAGGCGAAGACACCCGCGAAGAAGCGGGCGAAGGCCCCGGCCAGGAAGAAGGCGAAGGCGCCCGCCAGGAAGAAGGCTCCAGCCGGCAAGAAGCCCAAATCCCCCGGAAGGAAGAAGGCCGGGGGTCCCTCCACCAGGTCCACCCGGAAGAAGTGAACCCGCGACGGAAGGGGTGCGGATGGACAGAGGCGTTCTCGTCATCGGAGGCGGCATAGCGGGCATACAGGCCGCCCTCGATCTGGCGGACGCGCAGTTCAAGGTCTATCTCGTCGAGCGCGACCCGTCGATAGGCGGGAAGATGGCACAGCTCGACAAGACGTTCCCGAGCATGGACTGCGCCATCTGAATACTCGGTCCCAAGATGATGGATGTCGGTCGGCATCCGAACATCGAGCTCTGGACCATGAGCGAGGTCGTGAAGGTCCGGGGAAGGGCCGGTAACTTCAAGGCAAGCGTGCTCCGCAAGGCGCGCTACGTCAATGTCGACGAGTGCACCGCGTGCGGGGAGTGCGCCGAGGTCTGTCCGGTCGCGGTGCCCAACGAGTTCGACATGGGGCTCGCCACGCGCAAGGCGATCTACCAGCCGTTCCCGCAGGCGGTTCCGTCCGCGTTCGTCCGCGACGTGGAAGCATGCCTGGGGCACTTCCCGCTGGCCTGCGGGAGATGCGTCAAGGCGTGCGAGAAGGACTGCATCGACTACGACGAGCAGGACGTGGTCGAGGAGATCAACGTAGGATCAATAGTGGTGGCCACCGGCTTCGACTACTACGACCCGAGCGAGGCGAGCGAGTACGGCTACAAGCGCTACCACAACGTGGTGTCGAGTCTCGAGCTGGAGCGGCTGCTCTCGGCGAGCGGTCCGACCAGAGGTTTCCTGTCGAGGTTCACTGACGGCGAGCCGCCCCGCAGGATAGCTTTCATTCAGTGCGTCGGCTCCAGGTGCGTTAAGAGGGACATCCTCTACTGCAGCCGCATCTGCTGCATGAACGCGGTCAAGGACGCGCTGCTCATCGAGGAGCTCTTCCCCGGCTCCGAGCTTATGATCTTCAACATCGACGTCCGCGCGTTCGGCAAGGGCTTCGAGGAGTTCTACCGAAGGTCGCAGGGGAACGCGAAGCTCCGCTACGTCAAGGGCAAGCCCTCGAAAGTGACGGAAGACCCCGAGACCCACGATCTTCTTCTGCACTACGAAGACATGGACTCGGGAGGGGTTGAGCGGACCCACGTTGACATGGTCGTCCTCTCGTCGGCGCTGGTCCCGTCCGAGGGGACGGGGGCTCTGGCTCGGGCGCTGGGCGTGGATGTCGACGCCGACGGCTACGTAAAGAGCAGGGACGCTTCGGCCTACCCCTTGGAGACGACGCGCCCCGGCGTATACCTGGCCGGTTGCGCCGCAGGGCCCAAGGACATCACGGACTCCGTAGCCGAGGCGTCGGGAGCGGCCGCGCTCGCGGGATCGCACGTGCTCAAGGACAAGCTGGCCGAGGTCCGCGAGGAGATCGAGCAGCGCGACGTGAGCGGCGAGCCCCGGGTGGGCGTCTTCGTCTGCCACTGCGGCATCAACATAGGCGGCGTGCTCGACGTATCGAGGCTCACGGAGTACGCGGCCTCGCTGCCGGGCGTCGTGTTCGCCGAGCATGTGCTCTTCGCGTGCGCCGAGAGCACCCAGAGGCAGATACAAGAACGCATCGCGGAGCACGATCTGAACCGCGTTGTAGTGGCGGCTTGCACGCCGAGAACGCACGAGCCCGTGTTCAGACAGGCCGTGGCCACGGTCGGGCTCAATCCCTACCTACTGGAGATGGTGAACATTCGCGACCAGTGTTCCTGGGTCCACACGAAGGAACCCGTGGCCGCCACCGAGAAGGGGCGGGATCTCATAAGGATGGCCGTCTCGAGAGCGCGGCTCCTGCAGCCGCTCAGCGAAAAGGAGCTGGGCGTGGGGCACGACGTGCTCGTGGTGGGCGGAGGCATCGCGGGCATCGAGACCGCCATCGACCTTACGAGAAGGGGTTTTGACGTCCATCTGGTGGAGCGCGAGGGAAGGCTCGGGGGACGCGTGAGAGGACTGGCGGGGACCTATCCCAGCGGCAGAAGCGGCGAGTCGCTGATCGAGGAGAAGGCGGAGGCGCTGCGCTCGGCGGGGATCGACGTGAGAACCGGGACCGAGGTCGATGACATCTCCGGCTTCGTCGGGAACTTCGAGGTGACGCTGAGGCCGGCAGGCGAGGCCGGGACGTTATCGGTGGGCGCCATCGTGCTCGCCATAGGCGCCGACCTCTACTCGCCCGAGCCCGGCGAGTTCGGGGCCGGCGAGGTGGCCAACGTCATACTGAACACGGAAGTGGAGGACCTCCTCCGGGGCGAGGGCGCGCCGAGACACCGGGGACGCGAGGTCCGCACGGTCGTCTTCGTCCAGTGCGTCGGCTCGAGGAGCGGGAGCGGGCCGAGTGGCGAGAGGGGCAACCCCGAGTGCTCACGCTATTGCTGCCAGTCGGCCATCCGTCAGGCCATCGAGCTCAGGAAGCGCGGCGTCGACGTGGTCGTCCTTCATCGCGACGTCCGCGTGTACGGTAGGGGCGCCGAGGAGATGTACCGGCGCGCGCGGGGGATGGGGGTCACGTTCCTGGGCTACGATGTGGACGAACCGCCGCGGGTGGAATCGGACGGGGAGCGGGCGCGCGTGAGCGTGGGCGATGCGACGCGCGATCTGACCATAGACATCCCGGCCGATGTCGTGGTGCTGTCGCTCGGAATGGTGCCGAGAGAGCGCGACACGTCGGCCATGCAGGAGCTTCTGAAGGTCCCCGTCGGAAGCGACGGCTTCCTGCTGGAGCGTCACCCCAAGTTCGGCCCGGTGGAGACGAACACGGAGGGCATCTTCCTCTGCGGCTGCAGCCAGGCGCCGAAGGACATCGGCGACTCGATCGCCCAGGCGTCGGCCGTCGCCTCCAAGATCGGCGCCCTCCTCGCCCGCGACAGCATAACCCTCGAGCCTGTCGTATCGAGCGTCAGCGAGCGGCTGTGCCGCGCGTGCTCGCGCTGCGTCGATGTCTGCGAGTTCAATGCCATCGAGATCGGAGAGCTTCCCGACGGACGGCGCGTAGCCGTCGTGAACGAGGCGCTGTGCAAGGGATGCGGAACGTGCGCGGTAGCGTGTCCGAGCGGCGCGATATCTATACGCCACTTCACTGACGAGATGATCGAGACGATGGTGGAGGCCTATCTGAGTCCGACCGAGAAGCAGGGCTCGGCCTCGTGGCCGGGGAGCGAGAGTGGCGAAGCGAAGTAGCGCACGGGATGCGGAGTCGCGGGGCGCGCGGGGCTCGTCGGGCAAGGCAAGACGCGGCGGGGCGCGATCTGCGCGGGGTTCGTCGGGCAAGGCGAAGCGAAGTAGCGCACGAGGCGCCTCGAAGGCGCCGGGGCGCGCCGGGGACGATCGCCGCGACTTCGACCCGCGGGTCGTAGCCTTCGCCTGCAACTGGTGCAGCTACCCGGCGGCCGACGCTGCCGGAATCAACAAGATGCAGTACCCTCCCAACGCGCGCATCATACGGGTGATGTGCGCCGGGAGGGTCCACCCGGCTTTCGTGCTCAAGGCGCTGGAGCTCGGAGCGGACGGCGTCCTGGTCTCGGGATGCCACTTCGCCGACTGCCACTATCTCTTCGGCGCGAAGCGCGCGGCGGAGCAGTTCGAGAAGGCGGCCCGGCTTGTGAGTCTGCTGGGCCTCGAAGCGGAGAGGGTCCGTTTCGAGCAGATCTCGGCGGCGGAGGCACCGAAGTTCGTCCGGGTGATGCAGGAGTTCGTGGAAGATCTGCGGCGGCTCGGCCCCAGCCCTCTGGGCCGCGCTCGTGACGAGGACCTGCATCTGCCGGGAGTCGTGGGCGAAGAGAGAACCTAGGGGCGCCGGCCTCGCTTAGTGGTTCGTCCGGCGAACGCCGACAGGCCTGCGGCATTGATGGGGTCGGAGCAGAGCCGCCTGGGATGCTGGCGTGGCCGGTCCGGAGGACGGAGGAGTGCGAGACATGAACGACCTCCTCGAAGCGATACGAACATCGCGCGCCCGGTTCTGCTACGAGTGCGGGAAGTGCACCGGCATCTGCCCGGTGGCGCGCTACGACCGGGGGTTCTCGCCGAGAACGCTGCTCGTCAGGGCCGTGCGGGACGAGAGCGAGGCCCTGGTCGAAGACGTCAACGTCTGGTCGTGTCTCACGTGCGGGCTCTGCGATACGCGGTGTCCGGCGGGGATCGACTACGGCACGCTCATCAAGGCCGTGCGAGCGGTCGCGCGCCGGGAGGGCGGAGAGGCGGAATGCGCGCACGGGGGCGCGGTGCAGTCGCTCACGAAGATCATGACGGCGCCCAGGCTGAAGCAGAGCAGGCTCGACTGGATCGACGGATCGCTGCGGACGACCGAAAAGGGGAAGACGGTCTTCTTCGTGGGGTGCGCGCCCTACTTCGACGTCCTCTTCGAGGAGACCGGCGCCCGCCCGCTCGAGGCGGCACGCGGCGCGATCCGTCTGCTGAACGCGGCGGGTGTGACCCCCGCGGTCATGCCGAACGAGCGTTGCTGCGGTCACGATCCTTTATGGAACGGCGACGTCGAGAACTTCCGCATGCTGGCGCGACAGAACCTCAAGGCCCTGGAGGAAGCCGGGGCGGAGCGCGTCATCGTCGCCTGCCCGGAGGGCTACGTCACGCTGAAGCGCGACTATCCCGAACACTTCGGCGAGCTCCCCTTCGACGTCGTGCACCTCACCGAGTTCCTGGCCGAGGCGATCGAGGAGGGAAGGATCAGGTTCGAGGAGGCGTCGGAGCCGACGACGGTGACGTATCAGGACCCCTGCCGGCTCGGGAGACACGCGGGCATATACGACGCGCCGAGAACGGTGCTCGCTGCGCTTCCCGGCGTTACGCTCGTCGAGATGCCCCGCTCGCGGGAGCGCGGCGTCTGCTGCGGCGTCGGGGGCTTCCAGAACTGCACGTCGTTCACCAAGCTCCTGCAGGCCGGCCGTCTGAGAGAGGCCGAGGCGACCGGGGCGGACGCGCTCGTGACGGCGTGTCCGAAGTGTGAGATACATCTGGGCTGTGCGTTGAGCGACTCCGAGCTTGAGGAGGAGCTGGGCGTTCGCATCGTGGACATAGCGGCGCTGGCGGCGTCGCGACTCGCGCAGTAGACGGAGGAGGGAGATGGCTACAAGGGAAGAGGGAGACGAGAAGCTCCGGGTTGGCGTCTTCGTCTGCCAGTGCGGACTCAACATCGCGGGCACCGTGGACTGCGAGGCCGTGGCCGAGTTCGCCGAGACTCTCGACGACGTGGCCGTCGTGTTCAACAACCGGTACACGTGTTCGGAGCCGGGGCAGCTCGAGGTCAAGAAGGCGATTCAGGAGCACGACCTCAACCGGGTGGTCGTGGCGTCCTGCTCGCCGCTCATGCACGAGCCGACCTTCAGGGCGGTCCTCGCGGAGGCGGGGCTGAACCCCTATCTCCTCGAGATGGCGAACCTCCGCGAGCACTGCAGCTGGGTACACATGGGGGAGCCGGACAAGGCGACCGACAAGGCCAAGGACCTGGTCAAGATGGCCGTCGCCCGGGCCAGGCGACTCCGGGCGCAGAAGGAGATGGTCGTCCCCATCAGGCAGAAGGCGCTCGTGATCGGCGGAGGCGTGGCCGGCATCCAGGCCTCGCTCGATCTGGCCGACGCCGGTTACCAGGTCTATCTGGTCGAGAAGGAGCCGTCCATCGGCGGGATAATGGCGCAGATCGACAAGACCTATCCCACCATGGACTGCTCCATATGAATACTCGGCCCTAAGATGGCGGATGTCGGTCGGCATCCGAGAATCGAGCTACTGGCCTACAGCGAAGTCGACAACGTGACCGGTTACGTGGGCAACTTCACGGTCACAGTGAGGAAGAAGGCCCGGTACGTGGACGTGGCGGAGTGCACGGCGTGCGGGGACTGTGAAGACGTGTGTCCCGTCACCGCTCCGGACGAGTTCGAGATAGGCCTCGCAACGCGCAAGGCCATCTACCAGCCGTTTCCGCAGGCGGTGCCGTCGGCCTACGTCCTGAACATAGACGAGTGTCTGGGCAACAACCCGATCGCCTGCGGCAAGTGCCTGGAGGCCTGCGACAAGGACTGCATCGACTACGACGACGAAGACGAGCTGGTCGACATCGAGGTGGGCACGATCCTCGTCTGCGTCGGAATGGACGTCTACGACCCGACGACTCTGGACGAGTTCGGCTACACCAGATACGAGAACGTCATCACATCCCTGGAGTTCGAGCGGCTCATCAACTCCGGCGGCCCCACCAGGGGCCATCTGATCAGAATGACGGATCGGGAGCAGCCCAGGACGGTCGCCTTCATCCAGTGCGTCGGCTCGCGCGACGCCAGCCGGGGGAATCCCTACTGCAGCAACTTCTGTTGCATGAACACGGTCAAGGACTGCCTTCTCATCAAGGACCACTATCCCGACGTGGACATCAAGGTGTTCTACATGGACATCCGCGCGTTCGGAAAGGGGTTCGAGGATCTCTTCCAGCGGAGCAAGGAGGCGGGGACCGTCTACATCCGCGGCATTCCGGGAGAGATAGAGGAGGACCCGGAGACAAAAAGCCTGCGGCTCTACGTGGAGACCACGACGGAGGGGGGAGTGAACTGCCACGAGGTGGACATGGCCGTGCTCTCCGTGGGCGCCGTTCCGAAGCGCGACAGCGACATGATCCAACGGCTGCTGACGCTGCAGAGGAGTCAGGACGGCTTCTTCCTCGAGGCGCATCCGAAGCTCAAGCCGGTCGACGCCGCTACGCAGGGCATCTTCTTCGCGGGCTGCGCGGAGAGCCCGAAGGACATCAAGGACTCCGTCACCCAGGCGAGCGCCGCGGTGGGCCGCGCGAACCGGCTGATGATGCAGGGGGAGGTGAAGGTCGAGGCGATCACGTCCACGGTGATCCCGGACCTCTGCAAGTCATGTGGCATCTGCGTGAAGGTGTGTCCCTATAACGCCATCTCGTGCGACACGAAGGCCAAGACGCCCGCGGTCGTCGTCGAGGCCGCCTGCGCCGGGTGCGGCGCCTGCAGCGCGGAGTGCCCCTTCGGCGCCATCACGATGAAGCACTTCACGGACAGCCAGATCGACGCGCAGATCGACGCCATGCTGTCAGACAACCCGCAGGACAAGGTGCTGGCCTTCGCCTGCAACTGGTGCTCGTACTCGGGAGCCGACCTCGCCGGGACGAACCGGTTCCAGTACCCGGCGAACGTGCGGCTCATCCGGACGATGTGCTCGGGCAGAGTCGACAAGCGCTTCGTGCTGCGCGCGTTCGCGATGGGGGCGCCTATCGTCCTGGTCTCCGGCTGTCACTTCGCCGACTGCCACTACATCAACGCGGTTCACTGGACGCAGCGTCGCGTCGAGAAGCTCTGGGACGAGCTGGAGAAGAAGGGCATAAGGCCCGAGCGGCTCCAGCTCGAGTGGATCTCGGCCGCCGAGGGTCAGAAGTTCGCCACCGTGATGCGAGCCGTCGAGGAACTCAGACAGAAGGTGACGCGGGACGAGATCGAGCACACGAGGAAGGTGCTCGCGGACGTGCTGGAGCCCACCGGCGTGGTCGCCTGAGGCGCGCGTCGATCGGACGGACGGACGGGGCCGCGGCCTAGCGCGGCGCCCGTTCGTGCCTTGAGGGGAGACTGGACATGGCCGAAGAGGCGAAGTTCTGCTGTCTGCGATGCGGGGCTGAGTTCCTCCTCCCGTACACGCCGGGTGTGACCGAGGAGCGCACCTGCCCGAACTGCGGAAGCAACAGCGTCAGGCGCAAGAAGGACAAGTAGCCCACCGTCGGCGGAGACCATCGATGCGCAGGCCGTTCCTCATCCTAGAGGAAGAGACGAAAACGCTCGCGAACCACCACGCCCGCTACCTCGAGGCGGCGCGGCGCCATCACGAGGCGCTCGTCGAGAAGCTCGAGGCGAAGGGGCTCTACGATCGCGCCCACCTGTGGCAGACGGCCGTAGACCCGGCGGCGGAATTCGAGATCGTCGCCGAGGCGGCCGACTCGTTCGACGAGCAGCTCGCCTTCATGGGCTGCTATTACTGCCTTCAGCTCCTCCGGATGAACCTGGACGCGGTCGACTCGCTTCGACTTAGCCTGATCTCTCCATCCGACCGCACCGCCGTCGAGCGCGAGTTCATGCTCGACATGGGCGCGGGCTTCAGGGCGCTCTCCGGCGCCTACATGAGCAAGCTGATCGAGCTCTTCATTGGCGGCAGGCAGACCCCCCGGTTCGTTCTCATAGGCGTGGGCACGCGGGCGGACCAGGACGACATCGACGTCGGCGTCATCGACGACGGAGGCCCCGGCCACGACGTGCTGGACGAGGCGATCTCGCGGATGAACGGACAGATGCTCCGCTACGCGACCAGCCTGCACTTCCACCTGTCGGAGCACGTCGGCGAGCGCGGCTACAGCGCCACCATTCCCCAGTACAGGGAGGCGCTGGAGAAAGGCGTGCACCACTTCGTAATCGTGAGCGAGCTTCTGGGGAGCGCGCCGATCCTGGGCGACGAGGAGCTGTTCAGCGAGTTCCAGGACGTGGTCGTATCGCGCTACTACCACCGGCCCGGCGAGGACCAGCGCTGGCACGTGGGCTATCTGCGAGGCCTTCTGGGCGAGATCCGCTCGCTGATCGGGAGGCCGCTCGGGCGCGACCACATACATCCCAAGGACGACGGGCTGAGAATGGCCAAGGGGCTCCTGTCGGTCCTGCGGACGATCGAGAACGTCACCGACGTGAACGCCTGGCGCATCATCGAATCGCTCAGGCGACGGAGCCCCGAAGAGGCCGCCCTGTACGATGATCTGGAGCGAGCGCTCAGCTTCCTCGAGGTCTTCCGCTACATGTACCAGCTCATGGTCGTCCAGGACGAGCAGATCTATCTTGACGACGAGGTGATGCAGGCCAACCTCGCGAGGGTGGCCGAGGTGATGGGCTACCGGACGATCGGGCTGATCGGGCCGGAGACGCAGCTTCTGGTGGACTACTACGAGCATCTCGACAGCCTCCGCAAGGTGGTCAACCATCTCACCTCGCGCTGCACCAGGCACCTCAAGGAGACAACGGTCTTCGCGGACATGTTCGACCCCGACTATCCGGGCAACGTGGCTGTCGACTTCGCCGAGAGAAGCGCGTTCTTCAAGGGTACGACCTTCTGGCGTGACATCCTGGAGCTTCTGGAGCAGGACCACTGCCGCCTGCTGTGCCGCTACCTCGACGATCTGAACGAGCTGGAACCGGGCGCGAGGTCCAAGATCGTGGACGCCCTCTCCGCGTGCGCGGAGTACGCGCCCGGGACGATCATGACCCTCATCGTTACGCTGGCCCGCAATACTCAGTGCGACGGCGCGCTGGAGCTCTTCGAGGAACTGGAGCGGGAGTTCCGCTCGAAGCTGACGAGCTTCCCGTACGCCGCGCTGCCGGCGATCGAGCTCTTCTATATGCGGCCCAGCCTCGTCAACCGCTACCTCATGAGCATCGGGACGAAGGCGACGAGGGAGTTCGCCTCGATCCTGTCTATGGAGATGTGGGACCCGGAGGTGGCGTTCTGGTGTGAGAAGCTGGTGGCCCTGGCGGGGCTGCACGGGCGGTCGAGCCGGTTCTTCAGGCAGTATCTGGAGAGGGCCGGCGACGGCTATCCCGCCTGTCTGACGCTGCTCGACGACGACTCGTCGCTCCGCGACATCTCTCGCGGAGTGCTCGCCAAGGCGGAGTCGGAGTCGTCGGCCTCCGACAAGAAGAAGCGGAGGCTGGGCGACTTTTACGACCTCGAGTTCCTGCGGCTCGGCCTCAGAACCCTGAACGGCGAGCCGGCCTCCACGACCGACGAGGAGTTCACCGACGCGGCCGACACGTTCATCGGCAATCTCTTCGACATATGCAAGCGCGAGGTCGACAGGGCCGTCCGCTTCCGCGTGGCGACCCACGACCTCCTTGCGGTGTACGCGACGGGCGGCCTGGGGAGGGAGCAGGCCTACGACGACGATTTCGACCTTCTTGTGCTCGTTAACACGAACCACGAGGACGTGCGCACGTACGCCAACATGATAATTGCCAAGCTCAACGTGGAGATCATAAAGAGGGGTACGCTGCCTCACTACAGGCTCGCCGATCACGTCGGCCACTACGTGGCCACGCTGGACGAGTTGCAGAACGTCCTCGCGGAGAGGCGCGACGATACGTTCGTCGACCAGTCGCAGGCGCTGGAGGCGAGGATGATCGTCGGCACCAACCGGTTCGAGCAGGAGTTCCGCAGGAGGATCGTCGACCGGCACATCTTCGACCGCCGCGCCGAGTACGTCAGCAGCATGCGCAGGGAGATCGCGTCGAGGCACAGGGACGCGCGGGCGAAGGGAAGAGAGCTCTCGAGCGTGAAGGACGGCGTGGGCAGCCTCCGAGACATCATAATGCTGCTTCTCATGTACAAGGCCGCCTACCGGCTGCACCGGCCGGTCAACGCGCAGCTCCTCACGGACCTCGCGAGGCTCGAGCCGAAGCATCAGCGGGAGCTACGGTTCCTGAGCGGAGCGCTCGAGTTTTTCAAGAACCTGCGGAACGCGTATCGCATGTCGGTCGGGGCGGAGGACAAGCTGAGACGCGAGTACTTCGACGTCGTCGCCCGTTCCATGGGCCTCCCGTTCGCGAACGAAGAGGAGGCGCGGGAGCGCCTGATGAGGGCTTACCGCGGTTGCACCGTCGAGGTCGGGGAGATCGTGGCGTCACTGGCCGGCGAGCTCGAGGAGCGCTGCAAGCTGCCGGATAGCGAGTTCGAAAGAGGGACCGCTCATGCGGCTGGATCGGCGCAGCGGGGTCCCGGGCCCACGTGGCGCGGCGTGCCTCGAAGAGAGGTCCCATGGTACCCGACGATAGACCGCGACGCGTGTAACGGCTGCGGCGCGTGCGAGGAGCTGTGCTCGTTCGGAGTGCTGCAGCGGGAGCGGGACGGGGCGGCTGTGAGAGTGAGGCGCCGCTACGCGTGCGTGGTCGGATGCGACCTGTGCTCGACGGTCTGCCCGTTCGGCGCGATATCGTTCCCTGGCCTCTCAGTTGTCGAGCAGCCGCCGGATACGGGGGAGCAGTAGCGCGGGGCGCAGCTTCGGCGCGTCTGCGTCCGAGGGAGACGAGCGACCGGCGTCGCGAACGCGCGCTCGCGAGCGGCCTGTCGGTTCGTGCGCGGCCCCGTGCCACGGGAGCAGGACTCAGGCGGGAGAGGGGAGGCGGGCGACGATGTCGTCCGCCTTCACCTTGTGCAGGTGGAGGCCCACATCCTCGAGCGGCAGTCCCTGCGCCAGTCCCAGGAGCTGGAAGAAGTAGATGATCGGGATCTCGAACTTGACGCCCTTCTTGCGTCCGACGACTATCTGACCCAGATCGAACGATGAGAAGCAGGTGGGGCAGATGAGCCCCATGCAGTCGGCCTCCGAATTGCGGATCGACGAGAAGATGCTGTAGACCATCTCGACGGGCATCTCGTCGTCGAGGCACCCCTTGCCGCAACACAGGAGCTCCTCCTGGTGCGCCACCGGCGTCGCCCCCACGGCCGTCACGAGGTCCTCGAGTATGGACGGATAGTCGGCGTCGTCGACGTGCATGATCTGCGACGGCTTGAGCAGGTGGCAGCCGTAGTGTATGGCCACGCTCATGCCCTCGAGCGGGCGCTTCACCGACTCTCTGACCGCGTCCATGCCGATCTCGTCCCTGATGACGACGACGGCGTGCTCCACGCTGGCCGTGCCCCTGTATTCCCTGCCGATCCGGGCGAGTCGCTCGTTGACCCTGGCTCTCAGCTCCTCGTCCTCGCCGAGCAGGAACCTCGCTTCCTTCAGCGTGGCGGTGCATCCGCTGCACAGCGTGACGAGCGGAAGCCCCGCCTCCTCTGCTATCGAGAGGTTCCTCGCGGCGATCGTCAGCCAGCCGAGGGCGTCCCGGGCCTTGAAGTAGATCGGGTCGGGACAGCATGTGAAGCCCTCCAGGTCGACAAGCTCGACTCCCAGATTGGGCATCGACCTGCGGAACGCCGCTTCCATCTGCGGGTATTTGATCGGGATCATGCAGCCGAGAAACGGGGCGAGCTTCACTTCTTCCTCCGCTGAGATGCGTTCCCGGCGGGGGTTTCCCCGTGGGAACGCTCACGCGTTTTCTCTTCGCGCGGTCCGGCGGACGCGTCGCGCTCGTCGGAGCCTGAGTCGAGAAGCTCCAGCATCTCGTCGACCGGCGGTTCGGGCAGCGGGTCGAGGCCCAGCTTCTCGCGCGTCTTGTGCACGACCGGCGTGACGACCCCTGAGTAGCCGGTCTTCAGGATGTTTCTGGTGAGGAGCGAGACCGAGTCGGGGGCGACGCCCTTCCTGCCGGCCAGGTTCTTGAGCGCGATGATGACCTCAACAGGTCGCACGTCCTGCGGGCACCTCTCGTAGCAGCTGTAGCAGTTCGTGCACAGCCAGATGGGGGAATCAGCGGCGAGGAGCTTGTCCGCCCGACCCAGAAGGAGGTCCAGCATGATGAGCCGCGGGTTGAAGCGGTCTGAGAACCTGGCCGCGGGGCACTGAGCCACGCACGCCCCGCACTGGTAGCAGTAGTTGTGGTGGTTCCCGCCGATGATCTGGTCGATCTCGCGTCTCAGCTCGAAGCTCAGAACCACGCGCTCATCGGATTCGGGCTCGGGACTCTTGTCCGCAGGCAATGGTTGGATCTCCGGCTCTTCGTTAATGACCATGGTCCGCCGGCGTCGCGCAAGCAATCCACGGGCTTCCGCGCAGCACACGAATCGAATGACGGCTGCAGGCGCGCCGGGCGACTGCTCACAACGCCCGCATCTTCCATGCGCCCGAGTCCTTCACTCAAGAATACGGCAGGTGAGGGGGTATGGTCAACCTGCGCGGGCGCCCGACAACGGGGGCAAACGGCAGCGCGCGCCGTGGTCAGGCCGCCCACGGCTCCACGGCCGCGCTCCCGTTCGTCATGCCAAAGACGGCGTCCGCGAACTGCGGGGCCTCTTCCTTCGGCAGGCTGACACGGAAGGTGGCGTCGGTGGTGTACGACTCGTCGAGCACGCGGGCCTCGTATTCGGCGGCCATGCTCTTGAACTGCGGCACGGCTCTGTAAGGAATCGTGACGCGCAGCTCGACCGACTCCACGAACTCCCTCGTAGGCATGCCTTCGAGAGCGAGCTTGACGCCGTCTCCGTAAGCGCGGACAAGGCCGCCCTTCCCGAGCTTCCGGCCTCCGTAGTATCTCGTCACGACAGCGACGACGTCGCCGACACCGCTTCCGAGAAGGACGTCGAGCATGGGGCGGCCCGCGGTGCCGTGGGGCTCGCCGGCGTCGCTCATGCCGGCGCGGCTTGTGTCGCCGGGCGGGCCCACGACGTGCGCCCAGCAGTTGTGGGTCGCGTCGGGGAACTCTTCCGCGACCTCCGCAACGAAGGCGCGCGCTTCCTCGACGGTGCGCGCGGGACCGACCGTAGCGATGAACCTGCTGCGGTCTCTCGTCTCCTCCACCCGGTGTCTGCCCGCCGGCACGGGATACCTCCGGCTCATGTCTCTCGTCTCCTCCGGGCGTACTGACGGGCCACGAGCATCGAGACGACATACGCCGCCCCGGCAAGTAGCACGATGGTCGCGCCGGTCGGCGTGTTCAGTCCGTAGCTCACGGCCAGGCCGCCTGTCGTGAGCGCGGCGCTCACGAGGACCGCGAGTCCCATCATGTGCGTGAGCGTTCCCCTGAAGCGGCCGGCGATGGCCGCCGGTATGGTCAGGAGGGCGATCACGAGCACGACGCCTACAACCGTCACGAGGAGAACGACGGTCAGCGCCACGAGCACGAGCAGGAGCATGTGGTAGAAGTCGACATTGATGCCCCTGGCGCGCGCGTACTCCTCGTCGAACGAGATCGAGAGAAGCTGATTGTGGAAGGCGAGCGCGGTGACCAGGATTATGGCGTCGAAGGCGCCGATTATCTGCATGTCCCGGACCGAGACGAGGAGTATGTTGCCGAAAAGGTATCCCATCAGGTCCTGCGCGTAGCCCGGCGTCCTGGCTAGGAAGAGCACGCCCGTGGCCATGCCGATCGCCCACGTGGCTCCGATCGCCGTGTCGACCCGCTCGCGAGCCCGCAGGCTGACCAGCCCGATCGCGACCGCCGCCACAAGCGCCGCCACGACCGCTCCGTAGAGCGGGTCGAGCATGCTCCAGCCGTGGGCTCGCTCCAGGTAGACCGCGGCGCCGATCCCTCCCAGGACGCAGTGCGCGATACCTCCCGCGATGTACGTCATCCGTCTGACCACCACGTAGCTTCCCACGAGGCCGCAGGCGACGCTGACGAGGAGCCCCGTCAGGAGCGCGTTGCGCAGGAAAGCGTGTTCGACGATGGCGCTCACAAACTCGATCATGCGTTCTCTCTCCCGGCCCGGTCGTCGTGGATCACGGCCCGCACGTCGCGGCCGTAGAGCTCGCTCATCAGCTCGCCCGTCAGCCGGCCAGTCTCGTGGCAGACGACCGACTGCTTGACGCAGACCACGGTCTTCGTTATGTCGGTAACGAAGCCTACGTCATGCGTCACCAGGGCGATCGTCATTCGCTGGTGCAGACGCTCGAGGAGATCGTACAGGTTCTTCTCCATGATCGCGTCGAGGTTCGACGTCGGCTCGTCCAGAAGCAGGATCCTGGGCTCGGAGGCGAGCGCGCGCGCGATCAGGACTCTCTGCTGCTGCCCGCCCGAGAGGACGGAGAACGGCCGCGAATGGCTGTCCTCGAGGTCTACCTCGCGCAGCGCGGCGAGCGCGGCCCGGGTGTCCTCGTCGGTGTAGGCCCCGAACAGACGGTCGCCGCGCAGACGCCCCATGAGGACCACATCGATTACCCTCGCCGGGAAGTCGCGGTCGGCGGCCGAACGTTGCGGGAGATAACCGACTCGCCGGCGGGCGCCCACGGGCCTCTTTCCCAGCACCCGGACGGTTCCCTCGGTCGGCTGCAGGAGGCCCAGCATCAACTTGAGGAGCGTCGTCTTGCCTCCGCCGTTCGGTCCCACGATCGTCGCGAAGTCGTTCTCCTCGATGGAGAGGTCGACGTCCCTGAGCACGACCCGGCCGTCGTAGGCGAAAGACACTCCCCGGAACTCGATGACCGGCTTGCCCGTCACTGTTGCACTCCTTCGCCGTCGCGCCCGGGCACAGCGCCTCCCGTTCTCTTCGCAAGGGCCTGCGCTATCCTGGACGCTATCTCTCTCATCATCGTGAAGTAGTCGCGCGCCAGGGGATCGATCGACACCACTTCCGCGCCGATCTCCCTCGCGGCCGTCTCGGCCACGGGGGCCGGATGCTGGGGCTGTACGAAGAGCGTCTTCACGCCCCGCGACCGGGCTTCGGAGATGATGGCGGCCAGGTAGCGGGGCCCCGGCTCCTTGCCGCCCGCCTCGATAGAGACCTGCTCCAGGCCGTAGGCGTCGGCGAAATATCCGTACGCCGCGTGGAACACGTAGAAGCTCTCGCCCTGGTAGGGCTCGAGCGTGGCCGCGATCTCACTGTCGAGCGCCACAAGTTCGTCCTCGAGCGAGGCGAAGTTGCGCTCGTACTCGTCGGAGCGCGCGGGGTCGAGATCGGCCAGCCCGTCGCGGATGTTGGCCGCAATCGTGATCGCCGCCGCCGGCGAGAGCCATATGTGCGGGTCGATGTCCCCGCGGTGTGCGTGGGCGCCTTCGTCGTCCTCGTGTCCGCCCTCGTCGTTTCCGTGTCCGCCCTCGTCGTTTCCGTGTCCGCCCTCATCGTTTCCGCGGTCGCCCTCGCTGTTTCCGCGGTCGTGATGTCCCTGGCCGCGATCGTGGTGTTCGTGGTCTCGGTCCGCCCCCAACGTTCCGTCTACTTCGTCCCTTCCGTCGGCTTCCCGCGACGCGAGACGTTCGACGCCCTCGCTCGAGTCGATCACGACCATATCGGGGTTGGCCGCCCGCAGGTCTTCGACCACCCGGTCTTCGAACGGCAGCCCGATCGAGAAACAAACGTCGCTCCCGGAGAATTCGGCCACGAGCCCCGGAGTCGGCTCGAACGTGTGAGGCGATTGCCCGGGCTCGATGAGAACGGAGACCGTCACCCTGTCTCCCCCGACTCGCTCGATCAGGTGCGCCTGCGGGGGGATGCTCGCGCAGACGCGTAGCGGCTCCCCGGAGGCTGAGACCGGGAGGGCAAGCGCCAGAAGCGGCGCGACGGCCGCGGCGACGGCGCCGGTCCGGAGATTTCGCGCCATGTCAGTCCCTCCCATGATGCGCGCACACGAGCCTTACTTCGCTGCAGGCCTCGCACTTTTCTAGCCGGTGGTCTCCCGACAGTTCCTTCCAGTGCCGCATCTGGTTCGGCGTGAGGACGCCCCGTCCTCCGCAAAGCGGGCACGAGTTGTCGAGCGCCGACATGACGGCGGCCCGTATGAAGTTGGACCGGTTCTCGACGCCCTTGAGGGCTTCGACGAGGCTGCCGTCGGCCTTGAACGAGATGATCTCCGTCTTCTTCGGTGGCAACTCTCCTCCCTGTGAACAGGCCGTTGTCGGTTGAGCGCGGATAATACTATGTAGTACGAAGGCCCTCACGTCAAGCGCGAGACGGAACGCGGCCCGGGAGGCCCCACCGTCAGGCTGCATACGGTCCCCATCGTCCATACGGGCCAGAGCTTGCCGGTCAGTCCAATGCGACGGGAAACCCCGGGCCCGGGGCCGCATCACATGCTAATAAGAATCATTATCAAGTGGAGGAGCGATGCCGGACGCGCCGGGACGAGAGATGCCGAGGCTTACCGCCAGCAGGACGGCGATCCTAGAAGCCGTAACGAT
>WJLY01000124.1 GCA_014728245.1 Candidatus Effluviviaceae Genus IV sp. | reverse complement strand
GCACATGGACAACATCCGGACCGACCTCCTCGGTTTCACGTACACGGAAGTCGATCAGATCTACGATCCTTCGGCGTCCGCGTCCCAGGTGACGAACGCCCTCAATGAGGGCAGGAGCATCATCAACTACACGGGACACGGATCCACCTACGGCTGGAGTTCGTCGGGCTTCTCGACCTCGCACATCAACGCGCTCACGAACGACAACATGCTTCCGTTCATCTGGAGCGTGGCTTGCGTGAACGGCAACTTCACGAGCGCCACGTGCTTCGGCGAGGTCTGGCTGCGCGCTACGAACGGCGGCGAGCCGACCGGAGCCATAGGCGCCTACATGTCGTCGATCAACCAGTCCTGGAGTCCTCCGATGGCGGCCCAGGACGAGATGGTCGACCTCCTTGTGGCCGGCGCCAAGCGGACGTATGGCGGACTCTCGTACAACGGAAGCTGCCAGATGATGGACGAGTACGGCAGCGACGGCATCAACATGTTCAAGACGTGGCACATCTTCGGCGACCCGTCGCTCCGCGTTCGAACAGACACGCCGTCGGCCCTTTCCGTCACCTACGACGACCACATCGACCCGGCTGCTGAGACCTTCGACGTGACGGTCTCGGGAGTCGAGGGCGCGATGTGCGCGCTCTACCACAACGAGGTTCTGTACGGATCCGCTCTGACAAATGCTTCCGGAGTCGCGACGATCGATCTTTCGGCGACCCCTCCGACGGACGTCGACCTCACCGTCACGGCTACGTCGTTCAACGCGATCCCGCACTTCGGCACCGTGCACGTCGGCCAGGAGTACGTGCCGGCCATCGCGGTCTCGCCGTCCTACTTCGATTTCGTACTGGAGCCCGACGAGACCGACGCGGCGACGCTCTACATCGAGAACACCGGTGAGCCGCTCTCCGTACTGAGCTACGACATCGAGATCGTGGACGCGGAGGCGCCGAGGGACCTGACCGGTTCCACCGTGTCGAGCAGCCCTAACGAGTACACGCCCGGGGAGACGATCGACTTCATCTTCTCGGTCTACAACGGGAGCACCGACAACGAGTGGATCAACGGCATCACCCTGGACTTCCCCTCCGGCGCGAACGTGCTCACCTGCACCGACTTCCAGGTCTCGAGCCGAGTGCTCGACTGGGACGGTACGACGGGCGACGGCGCGAGCGTCGACTGGATCGGCCCCGGGTACTACGACGTCATCTATCCGAGCGAGACGGCCGTGGCGACCGTCCAGGTGGCCGTGAGCTCCGGCTTCACCGGAGACCTCGAGGTCGACTACACGCTGTACGGCGACGAGTACGGTTCTCCGCCCCACTCCGTGAGCGGAACCGTTTCGATAGCGCCGCCCGCCGGGCCTACCGTTACGCTGACCGCTCCGAACGGCGGCGAGGCCTGGGGCATAGGCGAGTCACACGACATTGCGTGGACGTCTACCGGCGCGCTCGACAACGTCGCGCTCGACGTCTCGACAGACGGGGGAACGACGTGGAGTTCGGTGACCTCGTCGACCGAGAACGACGGCGTCTACCCATGGATGGTCGACGCTCCGGTATCGAGCACGTGCCTCATGCGCGTGACGGGCCTCGTGACGCCCTCCATAGAGGACGTGAGCGACGCGGAGTTCACGGTCTACCAGCCCGTCACCTGGCTGGCCGCCGCGCCCATGACGGGCGACGTCAACGCAGGTGACATGGCGGGAGTCGCGATCACCGTGGACGCGACCGGTCTGCCGGAGGGCGACTACTACGCTGACATCCTCGTTAGCTCGAACGGAGGAGATGTGGTCACGGTTCCCGTGGCGCTGCACGTTCAGGCGACCGGGGTGGATGATCAGATACCGAAGACCACGGTGCTCTACGGCAACTTCCCGAACCCCTTCAACCCGTCGACGCGGATCGCGTTCTCGCTGCCGTCGCCGGGGCAGGTCGAGCTTACGATCTACGACACGAGCGGTAGGCTCGTTCGCAGGCTCGTGGACCGGCACATGGACGCCGGTGAGGTGAGAGTACCCTGGGACGGGAAGACGGATGACGGCTCAGACGTAGCCTCGGGCGTCTACCATTACCGCCTCGAGGCGGCGGGCCGTGTGCTGGGGGGCAGGATGCTGCTTCTGAAGTAGTCCCGCCCCGGGTGAGAGCGCCCGAGAAGCCGGATCAGAAAGCCCCCCGCGGATCGTCCGCGGGGGGCCGCTTTTTTGCCGTGCGGCATCGCAAAGCGACCGAGCTGGCGCACCAGGCTCAGTTTTCTCTCGGCGCCGCCCTGGTCCGACTCCGCGCGGACGAAGTAGACCCCGGAGGAGAGACCCCTGCCGCTCTCGTCCCTTCCCATCGCCTGACGTCACCTCGCCACGATCAGTTTCCTCGTCAGCGTGCGCTCGGCGGTGTTGAGCCTGACCAGATAGAGCCCGGACGCCACGGCGCTCCCTCGCTCGTCCCTGAGATCCCAGGTCGCCGTCCCCCGGCCCGCGGACGCATGGCGGTCGGCGAGGGTCCGCACGAGCCTCCCGGCGGCGTTGTAGACGGAAAGCCGTACGCGGCCTTCGGCGCCCGGAGCGTACGAGATGCGCGTCGAGCGTGCGGCCGGATTCGGGAAAGGGCGCGCGAGAGACGCGGCGGCCGGATGCGCGTCGGGCACGGCCGTCGGGTTCCCGTTCGCGGTGGTCACCGTCATCGAATCGACGGACGCGTTGCCGGCGGCGTCGGTCGCGGTCACGCGGACCACATAGTCGGCGTCGGGAAGCAGGGTCGTGTCCCACGCCTCCGAGAGGTCGGACGACTCGTAGACCTCGTTGCCGTCGGAGTTCGTGATGATGTGGTAGAACTCACGGTAGTCGTAGTCGCCCTGGGTCTGGCAGGTCGAGTCCTGCTTGTACAGGAGGTCGACGAGAAACGGATCTATGGGCCCCCCGATGTACGTGTCGAGCGCCATGTCGAAGTTGACCGCGAGCTTGTCGTCAACGACGGGAAACTCGGGGTAGGCCGCCGGGTAGATCGTGTACCTGATCTCCTGGACCGTGCAGACCCAGCTCGACTCTATCGTGTCGCCCACGTGGGCGATGATGTCGACCTGGCCCGCGAGCGCGGCCGGGTCCAGGTAGGACGACGTCTGGTTCGTGCAGAAAGCCAGCAGGTCGCCGCCCACGGCGAGCTCGAAGACAGGCGCCTCGTTCTCGGACTGGGCATCGAAGTCGGTGTGCGGGTTGTCCGTGGCCATCCAGTCGCCGTACCACTGGGCGCCCTCGTCCTCTATCCTCGCGAAGTGGCAGTGGTGGAATCCGGCCACCGGCCATGTGACCAGGTCGCCGATGTACTCTCCCTCCGAGACCATGTCGCCCACGCTGTGAACGATCGTGGACTGGTCGAGGTGGGCGTAGAGGTACCCTGTGCTCGTGCCGGTCGTCGCGGAATCCGCGATCGCCACTCTCCAGTGCCACTGCCCCGAGGTAGTGAGCACGGCCTTGACCTGCCCGGGCGCGACGGCGTACACGGGCTCCCCGCCGTACCCCATCACGTCGACGCCGGGGTGCAGATAGGGGCTCCCGCCGTAGTTCTGGTACTCGCCGTACGTATTCCCGACCTCGTGCTGCGCGTCGGGGGCCAGAGGCCAGGGGATGCCGCGCCCGCGGCGGCGGTCCGGTTCAAGCTCGTCCGTGCGGCCGCCCGGGAGGCGCCGATCAGGTCGCAGGGCGGGCACCTCGCGGGACATGCCCGGCTCCACGCGCAGGACCTCGCCGTCCCCGCGCAGCGTCAGAAGCTCACCAGAATGGAGGCGCCCCTCGACCTTCCTCATCCCGACCAGGATCCGGTCGTCCCCGACGGCCAGGTCGCGAAGGCGTTCGCCGGCGCTCGCGCGAAGCAGGTCCCGCCTCCCGCCGTCGCGTCCGATGCGGGCGAGCGTCTCGTCCGTGAGGACCAGCAGGTCTCCCCCGAAGAAGGCGATCCGCCTCGGAAGCTCTCTCAGGACCTTTCGGAGGACGGGTTCTCCCTTTTCAAACCAGAGAAGCCGCGGTCCATCTCCGCCGGCCCCGTCGAAGCGCGCTCCTGCGAGACTCCCGTCGTCGGAGACCGAGAATGGGAAAAGCGGCGGGTAGGAGACCGTTTCCAGAGTCCGCAGATCGAGCACGGTCGTCCCCCCGCGCCGCGAGTAGGCCAGCGCGTGGCCGTTCGGCGAGAGGGCCGGGCTCGCCAGACCCTCCACCGGACGTTCCCAGAGCGCGTTGCCGTCGAGATCCATGACCGTGATCGTCCCCGACAGCTGGTTCGTGTCGGGCCTCCGCACCGCGACGACATACCCGAGTGCCGATACCAGGAAGGCCTCGCCTTCGGTCTCTATCCTGTGCGACGAGCCGTCCGACTCAACCGCAAGAACCACGGCGTGGAACGGTTCCCGGGGGCTGTCCGCGACCGATACGTTCCATTCGATCGAGCCCGAGCCACCATGCGGGCGGCAGGTTATGAAGCCCTGGCAGCTCACGGGCGCCGGGGCGGCGCCGGAGGCGCAATGCGTCACGGCCAGAACGAGCAGGGCTGAAACAATGGTCGCGCGTCTCATGTTGGATACCCTCCGCCAGCAATATCTCGCGCCGCCCCCGTCTACAGCGCGATCGCCGGCCACGAACCCCCGCGGGATCGGACCGGCGATCGTCGCACGAAGTCACTCCGTGGGGCCGCTGCCAACTGGACGCGCCCGCGGCCACCGCGCGCTGAGCCACGTCTCCGCTCACCCCCGCGTGCTCCAGGGGGCCTGTGGCGCTACCTGACCAGAACCATCTTCCTCGACGCGGTTCTCGTTCCCGCGTCGATCCTGTAGAAGTACATGCCGGCGGCAACGGCGTTGCCGCCAGAGTCGCGCCCGTCCCAGCTCGCCGTGTGCCAACCGGCGGGCATCTCGCGGTCGACGAGTGTGGCGACCCTGCGGCCTGCGACGTTGTAGACGTCGATCCTCACATCGGACGGCCGCGGGAGGCCGTAGGCGATAGAAGTGCCCGCTCTGAACGGGTTCGGGCAGTTCTGCCGCAGCGCGAACCTGAGCGGCATCTCGCCGTCCTCTATGCCCGACTGAGAGAGATCGAGGACCAGCGTGACGACGTCGGTCGTGACGTACCTGCTGCCGGTCGATATAGCCACGTCCAGCTCGACGCTGTCGTCGTCGGGGAGCGACGCGACGGTCACGACGAATGGCCCCGTCGAGTTGTCCGCCGTGGAGGCGCCCGGTATGTTCCCGAACGAGGACGAACCGTCGTCCACCGTTATGTCCGGATCGGTCGACGTGATCGTGGCCGAGACGGCCGAGGCGGTCGCCTCGCCTCTGTTCTCGATAGTCATCACGAGTTCGACGGTCTCTCCGGGCTGGGCCAGTCCGTCGCCGTTTCCGCTCCCGGAGTCGTCGACAACCATGCCGTCAACGACCAGCCAGACGTCTGAGGCCTCGGGCGGTTCCGTGGTGAACTTGACCGCCAGACCGTCCGCGATCGGCGCGGCGTACTGGTCGTAAGTGCTGTTGTATACGTACTGGATGCCGTCGGTCTCGGACGCGTTCTCTATGCCCATCGTCATCGAGTAGACGAACGAGGCGTCCTGGTACTGGTAGACGATGATCCCGTCGCCCGTGCTCGTCGGATAGTGGGCGGGATCGTAGAGTATCACCTCGAAGGTCTCCGGGTTGCCGCCTCCGTAATGCTCGCATGCGTCGTACTGAACGATGAAGCGGTGGTTGGCGCTGTCGTGCCACTGATAGACGTCGCCCCCGTCGCTCGGGTCGAGGTCGTCCCAGAACGGCGCGAGCATCCGCTCCGGCCCATGGCTGTCCGGGATCTCCGAGTTGTCGCCGAACCTGTAGTCCTCGACCCCCATGGCGAGGAAGCCGTTCGAGTTCACGGACACCTGAGTGTAGTCCGTCCCGTAGTACCTGAACGTGAACGGAAGCGAGATTGTCTCAGTCTGAGCGTCCTCGTCAGTGATGCCCGAGATCTGGCTCCCGGTACCGACCAGCTCTACCCAGGAGTAGGTCGGCGCCTGGCCGGTCCACGTGTCGGTCGAGTCATACGCGTAGTAGCCGTAGGAGTCGGGCCCGGAAGGTGTCTCGGTCGCGGAGCCCCCGAGCGCCAGGTCGAAGCTCAGATCCTCCGAGTGGGCGTACGTCCCTCCGTCGCCCGCGGCCGCCAGGACGAAGGAAACCTCGTGGCCCGGAGGGGCGCTCGGATCGACGCTCACCCGGAACGAGTTGGCCGCGCTCGTGGCTGTTCCTCCTGCGCCCGCGATCTCGCCGAAGTACCCGTCGCCGTCCGTTACCGCGACGTAGGAGTCGCTCGTGGAGAGGTCGCCATCGACCTCGGCGAGCCCGATGTCGCCATCGTTCGCCAGCGTGAGGGTCAGCCACGCGGTCTCACCGTTCTCCAGCACTCCGTCCCCGTCGCCCCACGTTCCGCTGTCGTCCACGACGATGCCGGAATACGAGAGATCGCCCGCCGACACCGTGATGTCGGGGACGACTATCGTCCACGAGCCTCTCGACGAGTCCGTAGCGTCCAGAGAGAACGAAAGCCCGTGACCGTGCGGACAGTCGGCGCCGACGGTGAAGGTGTATGGGCTGGGGTTAGTGACGGTGCCGCCGCTGGGTATGTCGCCGTACGAGGCTACCGAATCGGTCAGAGCGACGTAAGCGTCAGCCGTCTCGAGAGTAGCGTTCACCGAGGTGGCCGGGTCGGGACCGATGTTCTCGATTCCTACTGAAAGCTCGATCGTCTCACCGGGGCTTACCATGCCGTCGCCGTTTCCCCCGGCGCTGTCGTCGGTGGAGTGGTTAGCGTAGTCGAGGAACGGCCCGGAGAGGGTGACCTCCGCGGAGCCCTCGTACGGGTGCAGGTCGTGGCCGGAGACCGTGATCCACACGGTGTCCTCGGTGGTCGGGTTGATCGAGAGCGTGGCTACGCCCGTCAGGTCCGTGAGGCCGATCTTGTAGACCTCGCCGGGGAGGTACGCGCACACCAGGGCCTTGCTGACCGGGCTCCCGCCGGCCTCCACCTCGACGACGAGATTCGACGACCCGCTCGGAACAGAGGACGGGTGCGTGACGGTCAGCATCTGTGGTGTGTCGGTCCAGATGTCCAGCTCAGGGTCACCCTGCGTGTTCCAGCCCTCGTACTCATACTGGTCGTCGTAGAGCTGGTAGACCTGGAGCTTGCCGTAGTTGAGCGCCGTGGCGACGCTGTGGAGCTTCAGGTTGAAGACCGCCGAGTAGAATCCCTGGTTGACGCAGCTCCTGTAGTGGGCGCCTCCCGACACGATCTCAGCCGTCGCGACGAACGCCACCGATCCCTTCGGTTCTGCGACGCTCCCCGCTCTCATCCAGGTTTCACATGGGTAGTAGTCGTAGTTGTAGAAGTTGCCCGTGCCGCACGTCGCGGACATTACGACGGGGAGCTTGTATCCCGGACTCGTGCTGTTGGGGTTCACGTCGAAGGGCGACCACCAGTTCGAGACGCCCTGCCCGCGGTAGTTCACGAACGTCCGCCCGTCGGTCACGGCGGCGTGCACGTCGTTGTAGTCGTCACCGTGTTTCCTGAAGAGCGTGTCGATCTGGACGTATCCCGCCCCCTCCATGAGGTCGTAGGCGTGCCAGGTGTCGTCGTAGTAGGTCGCGTCGGAGCTGTCGTAGTCGTCCCTGACTATGAGACAGCCGCTCTTGAACCAGTCGGTATCGCTCATGTATGGGGTCCGCTTGTAGCCCAGCGTCTTGGCGACGATGAGCTCGCACTGCGCGACCGAGTCGCAGGAGAGCCTGCCCAGGTCCACGTCGACCAGATAGTCGCTGCCCGAGAGCTTCGCGTAGTAATCGTCGCCTCCGCTGCCCGTCGGGAGCTGTTCGGTGTCGCCCACAAGGAGCACGAACTCCGGCGGTGAAGGCCAGGAGTTGTACGCGTTCTGGATGTAGGACTTGATGCTGGAGGCGCTCGAGCCTATCTGCGAGAGCTTCGCCAGCTCGACCTCCATCCCCCGCATGTGCTTCCATTCAGCCAGCGGCTGGACGGCGGAGTAGTAGTCGTCGTGCGTGATGATGACGTACCGCCCCTGGCCGTCGTTCTCGTATCGGGTCTTCACGAACTCGTAGTTGGCGATGCTGTTCTCGTATAGCGGGCGGAACGCCCTGGAGGCGGGGCGTCTCGTCTCGAGCGCGTTCGTAGTCTCACCGTTTCCGTATTCGAGCCTCACCAGCGCCCGCCTGAGCGCCTTTGTCTCCCCTGTGGCCGGGTTGTGGCTGATCGGGTAGACCCGGAGCGGAACGACCCTGTAGTCGCGCAGAATGGCCGGGTCGCCGGTGGCGACCTGTTCCTCGGGCAGGAGCGCGTCGCGCGAGTAGGAGCTCTCGTTCACGAAGACTTCCACACCGCCGTCCGGGAGAGGTGTGGGGACCGGGGGGATCCGGCGCGTTCCGATGGAAACGACGTCCCGCTCGAGAACGGTCGTCCGCACGCTCGATCGCGGCGGAACAGCGACGAGGGTCGCGGCGACCTGCAGCAGGGGCTCGCCCGGCTCCCCCCACGGGCTGGCCCCGGGGACGCCGACTACCTCGTAGGTGGACCCCTCGACGATCGTCCTCCGCGACACCGCGTCGGGCACGATCACCTCGACGAGCGTGTGATATGGATCGGACTCGAGTACGTTGAACTGAACGGTCGGTGCTGGATCGGCCGGTAGCGCGGTCTGCGCCGCCGTGGCGGCTACTGCCGGGCTTCCGCCCAGAACGATCAGACAGGCCGCGGCCACTGCGAACATGGCGCGCGAGC
Source organism: Candidatus Effluviviaceae Genus IV sp. (assembly GCA_014728245.1). Classification (GTDB taxonomy): domain Bacteria; phylum Joyebacterota; class Joyebacteria; order Joyebacterales; family Joyebacteraceae; genus WJLY01. The sequence goes on along the minus strand of WJLY01000124.1, from coordinate 271 downwards.
CTGCGGCGCGGGCGGTACCTGCTGGCATCAGGGCCTCCTTCTAGGCAACTGAACGCAACATGCCGCAACGCCGGCCCCTGGCGGGGCCGGGCGTATCTGCAATCATCATCTTATCTTAGCACACTTATCCTGTTTTGTCTATGTTCTTCCGGGAACGCTAGCGCGTGGCCCATCGTGAACCCCATTTCCATGAGTGGGGCGGATAGAAGTATCTCCTTGCCGGCGCACATGTTGATCGGGACACCGACGACGACCGAGGCCCGTGCGCTCG
>WJLY01000123.1 GCA_014728245.1 Candidatus Effluviviaceae Genus IV sp. | reverse complement strand
GCCTAAGGCGGCTGGAGGCGCGCCCGTCGGCGCGGCAGCCACCTGCCTCTTCCCCGGTGCCCCCTCCCTCGAGCGCGGCCGGTCCTGCCTGGAGCGAGATCAGTCGGCGGCCCGGAACGTGTGGAGGGCGGCGTCGAGATTCCTCATGAGCTCAGTCTTGTCGAGGCCGGGCGCGAAGAGGGCGGCGTCGATCAGATAGATCCGCTGCTGCGAGGGAACGTGGAAGCAGTAGGACCTGAACGGTCCGCCTCCCACCAGCTCCCGGTTGCCCCACCAGCCCGACATGCAGAGCGCCGGACGGCCGGCGAGCCGGACTTTCTCGACCACGAGCTGGCGCCTCCACTCGATGGCGTCGCCGTCGAAGTAGAGCGACCCGATCTCGTCGCGCCTCTCGGCCATCAGCTCCTCCGTGACCTCCTCCGCGGTTCCGGGCAGCCAATGCACGAAGACCGTCCTGTCCGGCTTCGTCTTGCGGAAGAAGACCAGCCCGTCGGACTCGTTGCGCGGATGAAGGTCGTAGCCCGACGGCGGACCGAGAGACCATCCGAAGCGGGCCTCCATGTCCCGGTCGAAGCCGGTCGCCTCGAGCTCCTCCCGGAGCCTTCTTGCGAGCCTGTCGCGAATCGAATCCACCAGTTTCTCGACCACGTCCTCCCCGTGGCTCGACAGGTACTCGACGAGCTCCTCCCGCGTGCCGGCCATGACCGCCATGACGACCTGCCCCTCGCCCCATATGTCCTCTACCGCCTTCGAGCCCGGAGGGTCGCCCGCCCCGAGCCCGCCGACCCGCGAGTCGACGATCCCGGCGATCTCGGGGTCGTCCCACGTGCCCAGCAGCACTATGTTCCTCCGGTAAGTGAAGTCATCAAGCTCGCCAATGCGGGCCACGCGGGTCTCAAACCGGCTCTCGCCCACGAGCCAGGAGCTCTTGGCCGTCAGCGCTCCGCTCAGGATCTCGGCTGCTCGTCCGGCCGCCTCGTCGCCGGCCAGGACGACGACGTCGTTGACCTCGCCGAACGCCGCCACCGTGGGTCCGGAGCACGAGACCGGTATCGCGGCGAGAAGACAGAGGAGCGCCGCCGTCCGCAGCGCTCCGAAACCGGATGCCCTTGTTCCCCGCCGCCGGCCGTTCTCAATGCCCGGTCGCGTCGTCATTCCTCGCTTCATAGTTCAAGGTCCTCCCAACCGATAACAGCGGCCTCCGGGGGGACGCGCAGGGAGAACTCCGCTCTATCGATGTGTGTTACCAGTCTGGCCTTCCTGAACGCGAGGTCGGCCGAGAACACGGTCCGTCCCCCGCTTCGGAGCGTGATCTTTGTAGTCTCGGGCAACCACCCGAACCTCTTCCATCCGTGTCCGCCATAGGAGAGCGAAAGCTCGTTTTCGCCTTCGGAAAGACGCATCGAAAGGACGCGGGGCCGCGAGCCGGCCAGGTCGATGGCGACCGACGTCTCTCCCCGCCGCCCGGTGATCGAGAGCGCATCGCCTCGACCTACGACCGCGGCGTCTACCAGCTCCTCGATCATCTCCCTCGGGGGCGCTCCGAGCAGCAGCGAGACGTGGTCGATACTCTCGAGAGAGCCCGCGGCTCCGGGCAGGCAGCCTCTGACCTCGACCATGCGCGCCGGGAGGTAGCACCGCCCGCAGCCGTCCTCCCAGAGGAGGAGCGCCGTCATCGTTGCGGACAGCGATCCGACCTCCGGTCTGAGATCCAGTCTGGCCCAGGCGGGGCTGTCGTACACGAGAGCGAACGCGAATGAGACCTCCCGCCCGCGCACCCGCGCGTCGCCCTCTCCCGAGCAGCGGAGCGCCTCCACGAACCGGTAGTCCGCGGCGATCGTCCCGGCGAGCTCCTCGAGTTCGGCCCGGGAGACCGGTCTTCCCGGCGGCGGGCCGGGAGCGCAGCCGGGGAGGAAGAGGAGCGCGATCGTTGCCGTTGCGAGTCCGGCGAGCAGTGAGCTTCTCAATCTGTCTCTCCCGAGGGCGAAGGCCCTGTGCTCCGCTCCGCCCGGGCCTTCTTGATCTTCCCGGCCGCGCTGCCGCCGTCGGGCGAGTCGGCCAGCGCCCTCTCCCAGGCCCTGATCGCTTCCGCCTTCCGGCCCAGGGCGTACAGGACGTCACCCAGGTGCTCGAGTATGACGGGGTCCTCCGCTCCCAGCTCTATCGCCTTGCGTATCTCCTGCTCGGCCTCTTCCAGACGGCCCACGCGGAAATAGGCCCAGCCCATGGTGTCGCGGATAATGCCGCTCTCCGGCTCCACCTCTACCGCCCGCCTGGCGAGCTCTACGGCGCGCTCCGCGTCGATATCCAGATCGGCCAGCGTGTAGGCCAGGAAGTTCAGCGCCTGCGCCGAGTCAGGATCCAGCTCCAGCGCGCGCTCGTACGACTCGAGGGACTCGTCTACCATGCCCGCCTCGAACTGGACCGAGCCCAGCGCACGGAGGAGCGCGGCGGTCTCGCCGAACTTCCGGAGGCCCCTGCGGGCGGCCCGGAGCGCCTCATCCCTGTTTCCGGCCCCGGCATGCAGTCGCGTCAGCGTGAGAGCGTGTCGTGCGCGGGCCTTCGGTGTGCCGAGGAACGAGTCGAGCATCTCGGCCGCCTCCCCGGTCCTACCCAGGGACGCCAGAAGCCTGGAAGCCAGCTCTACGATCGCAGTGTCGTCGGGCACGACGCGGTGGACGCGGAGAAGCACGTCGAGCGCGTCCTCCTCGCGCTCGAGCGCCAGCAGCGTTCTCGCGTGCATGTGCGCGAGCCGGGGGGACGCGGTGTCCGTCTCGGCTCTCGACCTGAGCGCCTCCTCCGCCTCGGCCACGCGGTCCTGCGCGAGAAGAGACTGCGCAAGCAGAAGCGTTGACTCGGTCGGGGCGTCCGGCAGAGCGGCCCGAGCGCGCATCACGGACTCCGTCGTCTCGGGGTCGCCCTCGCTGAGCGCTATCGCCCCCAGAAGATGAGCGGCCTCGGGGTTATCGGGGCATTCCTCGAGAGCGCCTTCGACCTCGGCCCGCGCCTCCTCGAAGCGCCCCAGCGTGAAGAGGATCCTCCCGACCGCGACGTCGATCGCGCACTCCCCCGGGTCGGCGTTCGCCGCTCTCCTGTATTGAACGAGCGCCTCCGACATCATACCCTGCAGCTCCATCAGCCTCCCCACGCTGTAATGCAGATAGGCGTCGGCCCTCTGGTAGGCCTTCCTCAGGGACGGTGACGGCTGCGCTCGCGCCGTATCGACGCGCGGCGCGAACGGCGCCGTCGCGACAAGCGCGATGGCGCACAGGAGCGTTGTTCGTCTCAAGTCAGTCACACCTCGTCTGTCTCGCGGAAAAGACGGACCGTCGCACTCCCGGGAGCGCCTCTTCGGGCGACGCTCCGGCACGCGGGCCGTCTAATCCACAGGGGCTCCTCATTCGGGCGACAGTCTAGCATGCCGACCACCGATCCTCAAGCCGTCGGGGCATTTGCCCGGTCGGTGCGGATATGCTAACTTGTTAATGTAGTGAGATGCAGAGACGGATTTGAGTATTGAGGCCCGGTACGACGTCCAATGTACCGGCTCATGAAATCGAGGAGCCGGCCGACCGGCCCGCCGCGTCCATGGTGGCGACCGGCTCACAAGACCGGGAGGACCTGGTTATGAAGAGACTGGGAACGGCCGCCGCAGTCCTCCTCGTGATCCTCGGCCTGGCCGCGAGCGGCTGCTACACAGTGCTGCGACACCCGACCGGCCCGGACGTGGCCTACCGGGGCAGCTACGTGAAGACGTGCGCCGATTGTCACGCGGAATCGGAGTTCTACCATCCATACTACCGCTACGGCAGGTCTCACAGCTACTGGGGCGGCTACTACGGGAGCCCCTGGTGGTACGACGACTACTGGTGGTGGGACTACCCGCACGGAGACGACGGCGGCGAGCCGCCGGAGATAGAGCGTGGGGAGCGCCACCTGTGGAGCCCCGGTGGCTGGCCCACCAAGGGCTGGGGCGTTCAGCGCTCAGGGCCGGACGGTGATGCGGAGTCGCAGTCCCGCCCTTCTGAGGCCGCCCGTTCGGCGCCGAAGCGGCAGCCCAAGAAGGAGCCGAAAGAAGAGCCGAAGAACGACGAAGACAAGGAATCAAGCGAGGAGCGCAGCCTGTGGCGAAGCGGAAAGAAGGGCAGTTGAGAAGATGTTCGGCCCGGCCGGCGCGGCGGTTCTGCGCCTTGCTGCTTTGCGCGCTTGCGCTCGCCGTCTCGGCCGGCGCGGCCCGGGGATACGATTACTACATCGCTCCTGAGCTATACGAGCTCCCGCTGGTCGATCCGATGCCAGCGGGTGTCCGGACGATGGGCATGGGCGGGGCAGGGCTCGCGGCCGTCGACGACGCATCGGCGGCCATGACGAATCCGGCGGGCCTGACCCGGCTGGGACGCATCGAGCTGGGAGCCGGGCTTTCCAGGTCGGCGATGAGCCTCGATGTCTCGGCTTTCGGGGACGACTCCGCGACCAACCTGACTGACACCGACCTGAGGTCGCTCCGTGTCGCCTATCCGTTTCCCACGTTCCGTGGGAGCCTGGTCTTCGCGTTCTCCGGCGAGCAGGTCTACGACTTCGACTCCGAATTCATCGCCTCTTACTCCGACGCCTTTGCGGGCACCGAGGGGCAGATCGTGGATCAGGCCGAGCTGCTGGAGTCAACCGGAGGCATCAGGTCGTGGAACCTCTCCGCCGCCTTCAAGGCAGCCGAGAGGATCTCTCTCGGGGGCACTATATCCTATCTGTCGGGCACCTATGACAGGAGCTTCACGTGGGTGGCCGATGAGGAGGACTTCCCCGGCGCCTACGAAGGCAGCATCACCTACCAGTCGGAGGACTCCTCGGACGTGTCGGGGTTCCGCGCGACAGTGGGCGGGCTCTTCCAGCTCAACGAGGCGGTGGCGGCGGCGCTGGTCGTTCAGTCCCCCGTCAAGCTCAGTTTCACTGGCGTGAGGGACGAACGGGCGGAGACGAGCGCGGACGAGTTCCGGCAGGAGGTGAACTTCGAAGACGAGATCACGCTTCCCTTCAGTTTCTCGGCAGGGCTTGCGTACACTCCGACCGACTTTCTGGTCTTCGCGGGAGATCTGAAGTACACGGACTGGTCCGAGATCGAGTACGCGGGGCGCGTGTTCCTGGATGAGGAGAGCGACGATCCGGAGGACCTGCTCGCGGGCCGGAGATACGCGTACGAGGAGGTGCTGGACGTCATGCTGGGGGCGGAGGTCATCCTCCCCGCCTGGCCGGTCCGGCTGCGGGCAGGCTACGCCATGCGCCCGGTCGCGTACCAGGGGCTCGACGTAGACGTGGATCGCTCCTATCTGACCCTCGGCGTCGGCGTCCTGATAGACCCGGTCCTGTCGGTCGATGCCGCGTGGCAGGGCGGTTCCTTCGAGCGCGAAGGGCCCGACTACGACTACTCGGAGACCCGCGACATGAACACGATCGTCCTCGAGGCGAGCTACAGGTTCTGACCCGGCGCAGACGCCGAGAGGGCCTCGGGCTCCCCGGCCGGCGCCGCCGATTCGGGCGTGAACGCGGGATCGCGTCCTGCGGAACGAGGAAACCCCACGCTGCGCGCGTGGGGTTTCTTTCGATGCCGCCCGGTCGGGCGGGGCGGGGCGGCAGGTCGCCTCAGCGCGTCAGGAAGCCGTCTCGTGCTGGGCGACGTAGTCTTCGAGCACGCCTCTGGTCGAACCGTCGAGGCCGGTGAAGAAGCAGGCGATCCGGTAGCCGCCTTCCTCGCTTCCGGCAGGCTGACAGCGCACGACGACGGCCTGCGTCTTCACGACCTCGTTCCTCACGCTTCCTCTCTTGTCCCGCAGGGGAAGCACCATCGTCAGATGCAGCTTGGTCAGCGGAGCCACGAAGTGGCCCACGTGGCAGTAGACGCCCTCTGCGCCGACGTTGATGGTCTCAGTAGTCAGGGATTCCACGGGGAATCCCTCCTCGGCTCCCGACAGCTGCAGCGCGACCTGGGCATCGACACGCGTCGACTGACGTCGTTCGCGGCCCTCCCAGTCCTCAGGTCTCTTCTCTGTCATCAGTCCTCCGCTGGCTCTTCCGGAAGAGCGGATCCCGCTCACGGCTCATCCGGCCGTGAGGAGCTCTCCGGATGAAGACAAGAATCGTGAGCCACCGAGATGATGAAGCGTGTGGTACGGCTCCACGAGGCGCAGATGCCCGTCGAAGGCCTCGGCTTCGACGCTTGCCGACGTAGCGACGCCGACGAAGACCGTGTGGTCGCCCTCTTCCGGCGAGTCTACGACCGAGCACTCGATGTGAGCGAAGCACTCCCGGATCAGCGGGCAGCCCACGGTCTCGGCTCCCGCCGCCGTCAGGCCCGCGCCCTCGAACTTGTCTGCGTCACGACCCGAGCGCGTGCCGCAGTGCCACACTGCCGGCAGAAGCTCTGCGCCCGGCACGTTGACGGCGAACTGGCCCGAGCCCTCGATGAGATGGTGCGAAAACCGTGCCGGGGCGACAGATATTGCCAGCATTGGCGGGTCTATGCTCACGGGCATGCACCATGCCAGTGTAATTATGTTGCGAACGCCCTCATGACGGCATGATGCGAGGACCGTCGGCCCGTGGTTGACAAGCCTGGCGATCCTCGCAACGTCAAGCAGCTCTTTCGCCATACAGAAAACCGCCCGCTAGCGTGGCTTCTTCTTGTGGCGATCCTTCCTGCGGCGCTTCTTCAGCTTGTGCTTCGCCATCTTCTTTCTGCGCTTCTTCTTCAAGCTCGCCATTCTTCTCCCCTAGAACCTGGGTTCCTGAGGAGGCTCCGAAGGCCCTGACTCGGGCTCCTCGGGAGTCTCCATCCAGTTTACTCGCTCCTTCAGGAACTTGCTGGGTTTGAACACGGGCACCATCTTCTCCGGGACGATCACCTTCTGGGACCTGTCGCGGGGATTGTACTTCATGCTGGCCTTGCGGCGCTTGACCTTGAACGTCCCGAACTCCCTTATCTCGATGTGCTTGTGCTGCGCGAGGGCGTCCTTCACAGCCTCCAGCAGCTCCTCCACGACCAGCGCGACGTCTCGCTTCGTAAGGTCGGTCTTCGCGGCGACGCGATCCACAAGATCCGCTTTGGTCATGGCGATTGCACCTCCGTCATGCAGAATCAGCCGGTGCGCCACGGAATCGCGCTCTTCCCGGCTCTTTTCTGCCGCGCCCGCCCCGCAGCGAGCGCATCTCGATAAGGCAACTTCAGCACATCCTAACAGCGCCGGCCTGTGCTGTCAAATGCTTTTGTGAAGGTCACTTGGCGGGATTGTAGAGGTAGAGCGCGCCTCCGGTCGAGGAGGCCGGCCCAAGGAACTCGGAGAGCTTCCCGGTCAGCAGGTCGAAGAGCGTCAACCTTCCAGGCCTGACGGGTTCCTGCACCTGAGGCTCCCCTCGTATACCGGCCATTCTGCCGGCGGTCGCTATCGCCTCTTCCAGCGTTCCCAGTCCGTCCACGAGTCCGGCCTCCAGCGCCTGCCGGCCCGAGAAGATCCTGCCGTCGGCCAGGCTCTCCACTCTGGCGATCTCCATGCCCCTTCCGGCAGCGACCGTCTCGACGAACTGGGCGTGGATGTCGTCGACGGTCTCCTGCAGGAGACGGCGCTCCTCTTCGGTCATCTCGCGGTCCCACGTGCCGATGTCCTTGTATCGCCCGCTCTTCACCCTCTCGAAATCGACCCCTATCTTCCCGAACAGCTCCTGCAGATTCGTGAACGACATGATCACGCCTATGCTGCCCGTGAGCGTTCCCGGGTTGGCTATGATGCTGTCGGCCGGGCAGGAGACGTAGTAACCGCCTGAAGCGGCCACCGCGCCCATCGAGACCACGACCGGCAGCCCGGTCTCCTTCATCCTCCGGACGTACTCGTAGATCTCCTGGGAGGCGGCGACCCCGCCGCCCGGACTGTCGACCCTGAGAACGAGCGAGGAGACGCCGATCTCCTCCATGAAGCGGAGATCCTCGATGATCATCCGGGAGTCAGTCAGAAGCCCCTCGACTCTCACCAGCCCCACCCTTGCCCCGTAGGCCGGAAACGACACATGGCGGCCTAGGATCGACTCGATCGCGACGAGCGTCAGTAGGAAGACCAGCAGCAGGCCGACCACGGCGATGATCCAGATCCAGAGCGCTGTTCTGCGTGTCATTCGCTGTCCCTTCCTTCCGGCTCGCGTGCGAGCGACGATCTCAGTCTCGCCAGGACTTCCTCGATGATGTCGCCGTCGTCCGACTCCTGCGCGCGCTCACTCGGCGCAGCCGTGGGCCCATCAGGCAACCGCGGGGATCCGCTGTGCTGCGGGGGGATCGAGCCGCTCTCCGGGGCGCCGGGCTTCGGTGTACTCCCGGGCTCCTGCGCGGACCCCGAGGCTTCCGGTCGATCTCCCCGGCCCGAGGCGGCCGGCTCCGGCTCCCCCGTCCGCGTCGTCTCACACGCGCCGCAGCTCACGCACGTGCCCGCGGGCCCGCGGAGCCCCAGGCTCTCCCTCACGTTCATGAGCTTCCGGACCTCCTCGTCGGACAGCGGCGAGGCTCCGCCCAGCGCGCGCGCGGCCAGCGTTATCTCGGCGAAGTGCTCTACGGTCTCCATCCGGTAGTACGCCTCGAACACGTCTCCGCCCAGCGTCAGGGCGCCGTGACTCCGAAGCAGCAGCGCGTTGTAGCTCCTTATGTACTCCTCGATCGATGCGGGCACTTCATTCGTCGAAGGCGTGGCGTACTCCGTCAGCGGGACACCGCCCAGCGTCAGTATGACCTCGGGAAGCACGCACTGCGCCAGGTGGACGCCCGCCACGGCGAAACCAGTCGCCCTGGGCGGATGAGCGTGCACGATCGCTGAGACGTCGGGCCGGGCCTCATAGACGAAGAGGTGCATTGGAAGCTCGGACGTCGGCTTGAGCCTCCCTGTCGACCTCTCGCCGGAGGCGTCCACTACTACGAGGTCGTCCGGCTCCATGAAGCCCTTCGACCTCCCGGTCGGCGTGATCAGGATCCTCCCGTCGGACAGCCGAGCGCTGATGTTCCCGTCGTTCGCCGCGACGAAGCCGCGCTGCCACACTCTGCGCCCGACCTCGACGATGTCCCGTCTGAGCCTGAAATCGGGTGTCACGCGCCCTCCTCCAGGTGGACGTGATCCACGACGCCGACGATCACCGTCCGGATAGGCGGGTCCTTCTGGCCCGTGACCATCGCGGCGGACCCTCCTTCGTCGGCCACGAGCACCACATCCCCGGGGCCGGCGTCGACCGAATCGACCGCTATGACCGATCCGCCCGTGGGTTCACCTGCCGTGTCGAGGCGTTCCACGAGGAGCAGCTTCCGGCCGCGCAACGACTCGTGCTCTACCGTCGACACGACGTCTCCGATTATCCGTCCCAGGAACATGCGTCAGGCATCTCCCGCCTTCGGTCGCTCACAGCCGCCCCGCCGCAGCCGCCCGCGCCGCGAACGCAGGGCGGGGTCGCGGCGGCGGCCTCACCGGCTAGCCGTCGCCCGCGTACGTCCGCACCTCGTCCACTATGCCCAGAATGGCGGCGTCCGCGGGGTTGAACTTCTCGGAGAGCGCCTTGGCCGCCTCGCGGGACTTCACGAAGTAGACGAGCTGTCCCGGAGCGGCGCTCACGGTGTCGACCGCGACCAGCGGCCGCCCGTTGGGTTTCCCGTCGTGGCCTACGGGCTGCACGATCAGGAGGCGCTGGCCCTTCAGGGACTCGACCTTCTGCGTCGACCAGACAGATCCTATGATTCTCGCCAGATGCAAGCGCCGCCTTCCATCTAGAGGATCTTCCGGAACGTGGCGTCGTGGGGCCTCGGGATGACGACGCTCCTCACCAGGTTCCCCTTGGCTCCGACGACGGCCAGAGCCTTCTCCATTCCGGCCTCGATCTCGTGAACGTCCCCGGTCATCGTGAAGAACGCTTTCCCCCCGAGGCCCTTTGCCAGGCGCAGCTCAATGAGCTCGACGCGGGCGCCCTTCGCGGCCGCGTCTGCGCCCTCGATCGTTGAGGCCGCTGTGAACGTCTCGACCACTCCGAGCGCTCCGGGCTTCGCTATCTCGACCGCGCCCAGGATGGCCGGGAAGACGCCCGGGTGAACGTGCGGAATCAGAAGCGTGTCGACGACGACGTCACCGCCCGCCGCCTTGCCGCGCTGCATGGCGGACTCGACCGGCGAGACCAGCCCCGTCACGAGGACCATGAACTTGCCCGGGCAGATGGGCGTCGACTCGAGCACCTCGATCGGCGCCGACTTGGCCATCTCGTCGGTGATGCGGACACCGACGGCGACGCTGATAGTCTCGATCAGCCCGATCGCTTCGCGAACAGCCACCCTAACCTCCGCGCCTCTCGATAATCACCGAGTCCGGCGTGACGGAAGAGACCACGCCCGTTATGCTGGCGTGCACTCGCGCTCCCAGTCGACCCTCCGGGATCTCCGCGACCAGATCTCCCTCGACCACGCGGCTGCCCTCCTCCACTACGGGCTCCGCCGGCTCGCCGACATGCTGCCTGAGGAGCAGTCTGACGCTGTGTGGCTCTGGCCGCCTGTCGCTCAGCGGCGCCGCTCGGTCGTAGTCCGAGAGTCCGAGCCGCGCTACCAGTCTCGAGGTCGGTATCTGACGGTACTCCCTTACGTCCGACGCCTCGATGTCAGACCTCGAGTGCGGATTCGGCACTCCTCTTCTCACGAGCTCGGCCTTGAGCGAGGCCATGATCCGCCTGGGTCTTATCTCCAGCGGGCACGCGAAGAGCTCGCACATGCCGCACTCGCAGCAGAGGTATGCGGACGTGATGTGCGCGTCGTCGAGTCCGATCGTGTCGTACTGTATCGCGCGTACCGTCCTGTGCGGCTCGAGGTCGTGTCCCAGAAGCCACCTGGGGCAGAGCTCCGTGCACGCCATGCACTGGCAGCAAGCCGCGCGCGCCACGCGGAGAACCTGTTCCTCGGTCGCCGTGCGCGACGTCACGAGCACATGATCGCCCGGCAGAGCCAGCAGCCCGCCGACGGGCTTCGTGGTAGGCTGGTCCAGGTCGCTCGCCAGGCACCCCATCATCGGGCCGCCCGCGATCACGGCCCCGCCGTCATCCTGTTTCCATCCGGCGAGGGCCAGCAGCTCGCGAATGGGAGTCCCCAGCGGCGTCAGGAAGGTCCCCGGGCTTTCGACCGCTCCCTGAACCGTCACCATGCGGGTCGTCACCGGCCTGCCGTCGGCGGCGTCCGCCACCTGGGCCAGCGTGGTGACATTGTTGACCACGACGCCCACGTCGGTTGGGATGCCTCCCTCGGGCACCACCCTACCCGTCGTATCGAAGACGAGCAGGTACTCGTCGCCCGCCGGGTAGACGTTCTCGAGCACACTGAGCTCGATGGAGCCGCCATCCGGCAGGGCCGACCGCATCAGCTCCTCGTTCTTCCGCTTGATCGCCAGAACGGCCCTGGAGGCTCCTACCGCGTCCCTCATGAGCTCGACGCCCCTTACGACGCGGTCCGGCGCGAGCCTCATGAGTTCGCTGTCTGCCGCCAGGAGCGGCTCGCACTCCGCTCCGTTGGCTATGAAGATGTCTGCTTCGCTCTCTGCTTTCACGTGGCTCGGGAAGCCGCCTCCGCCGGCTCCCACGACCCCGCCCTTCTCTATCGCCTTCGCCAGTGATGCGGCCATCGTTGCGCTTTCGTCTTCGCTGGGTTCATGCCGGGACGGCCGGACGACGTCGCCCGCCCGGTGCCGATGTGCGCCCCGAGACTCGGTCAGCCGGCCGTCCCCGAGTGCCCGGCGACCCTCGCCCGCAAGGGGATCAGATGATGCGGAAGTAGTCTACCAGCGTGCACCTGCGCTCGCGCGTGAACGTCGAAGCCCTGGTCAGTCCTTCCCCGGTGGGGCTGGCTATAGTGAAGCTCGTGTAACCCTCTCCTCCGAAGCCCAGTCCCGCGTAGGAGGGGCCGTTCTTCACGAAGATCGAGACGTTCATCGAGCGAGCCATTCTGGAGAGAAGCTCTATGTTCCGGGAGTGCGCCACCGCCGTGTGCCCGCGGCCGCCCTCGACCTCGAAGGCGAACGTCATTGCCTCTTCAGCGTGTTCCACCACGACGAGTGGGAGCACCGGCATCATCTGTTCGGTCCAGACGAGCGGATGGCCGCGGTCCGACTCCATGAAGGCGAGTCTGGTCCCCGCGGGGCACGGGACCCCCGCGCTCTCGAGTATTACCGAAACGTCCTTTCCGATGAGCCCGCGGTTCAGCTTCGAGCTCCTTCTCGGGCCCAGATCCTCTTCAATGACGGTCCTTGAGACCAGTTCCTTCGATTGTCCCCTGAGCTCCAGCGCTCCCGCCTGGACCAACGCCTCCTTGAGATCGCCCGCGACCGCCCTGACCGCAATGATCACTTTCTCGGCTATGCACACGATGTTGTTGTCGAGGGTCGCCCCCGCGATGATGTCTCGCGCCGCGGCCGGAACGTCCGCCGTCTCGTCGACCACGACCGGCGGATTCCCCGGCCCGGCCGCTATGACCTTCTTCCCGGAGAGCATCGCTGCCCGCACCACTCCGGGGCCGCCCGTCACGACCAGGAGCCTGACGCCGTCGTGGGACATGAGCTCCTGGGCGGTTTCTATGGTGGGACGCTCGACCGAGTACAACAGCGCTCTCGGTCCGCCCGCCTCGGCTATCGCCCGGTTCAGGATGTCTATTGCCGTGAGGGATACGACGCGCGCTCCGGGATGCGGGTTGAAGACCACCGAGTTCCCGCCGGCGACCATTCCGATCGCATTGCATATGATCGTTTCCGACGGATTGGTGGAGGGCGTGATCGAGCCGATCACTCCGTAGGGCGCGCGCTCAACGAGAGTCAGGCCGTGGTCGCCCGAGTAGGCCGAGGGGTGGAGCTCCTCGATGCCGGGTGTCCTCTCGGCTACGAGCTTGTTCTTCCTTATTTTGTCCTCTACGCGGCCGAGCCCCGTTTCCTCGACCGCGAGCTCCGAGAGGCGTGAGACGTTATCGAGCGCCGCGCGCCGCATCGCCTCGACGAACGCGCGCCTCGACTGGAGAGGCAGCCCGGAGAGCTCCTCGAAGCTGCGCTGCGCGGCCGCCACGCATCCTCCGACGTCCTCCAGAATGCCGCGGCCGTCGAAGGCCGGCGGGGCCTCTGCCGCGGCCGAGCGCGCTCCCCGGTCGGCCAGCTCATCGACCACCCGGCCTACGATCGTCTCTATGGCGAGTTCCTCGCTCTGCACGCGCACCTGCCGGTCGCGCCGGGCGGCGGCCCGTCATCGGTTTCCCCGCGTCAGCCGACCCCGAGCGTCGGCCGCCGGGGTCGGCCCGAAGGCCGCCGCTACGGCTTCTCGTAGACCACCTTGCCTTCGACCTCGAGCGAATCGACGATCGCCATGATCACCGCGTCGGCGGGCCTGTCCTTCGTCACCGCCGTCTGCCTGGCCGAGCTTCCGCTCGCGTAGAGCACGAGCTCGCCCGGTCCGGCGCCGACGGCGTCGACCGCGACTACAAACGCGCCCGTCTCGGCTCCTTCGAGGTCGACCTGCCTTACGACCTGTAGCTTCGCGCCTGTGAGCTTGCCGTCCTTCTGCGTCGAAACGACGGTGCCCACGACCTTACCCAGGTTCATGCGCCTCTCTCGAACGGTCCGCGGTCCGGGGGCGTACGACGCGCGTCTCCCCCTCCCGAGACCCTCTCAGCCGCCTACTTGGCCTTCGCGGACGTTGTCTTGCCTATCGGCAGCACGTCCTCGAGACCGAGGTGCGGCTTCGGTATGACATGCGTTGAGATCAGTTCGCCGACCTTGCTGGCCGCGGTCGAACCCGCGTCGACGGCCGCCCTGACCGCCGCAACGTCGCCCCGGACGATCGCTGCGACGTAGCCGCCGCCGACTTTCTCGTAGCCAATAAGCGTAACATTAGCGGCCTTGACCATCGCGTCCGAGGCCTCGACCATGCCAACGAAACCTCTGGTCTCGATCATGCCGAGAGCGTCGCCCATCTCATCCTCCTGGGACTTGCGCCTGTGCGCTCCACCGCGTTTAGCGGGCCGCCGGCGCCTCCGGCGGCCCTCCTGTTCAGAGCAGGACATCCTCCAGCATCTCGTGGGGAGCGGGAATAACGTGGTACGAGACCAGTTCCCCGATCTTCTGTGCGGCCTCCGCCCCCGCCGACACGGCCGCCTTCACCGCGCCGACATCCCCGCGAACGAGGGCCGTAACGTACCCTCCGCCGACCCTCTCGTATCTGGTGAGGGTCACGTTCGCGGTCTTGACCATGGCGTCCGCGGCCTCGATGAGACCCACGACGCCCTTCGTTTCTACCATGCCCAGCGCTTCACCTGGCAAGAGTCAGTCCTCCGCGCCCCTCCGGCGCCTCCCGAGTCAGCTCAGGATCTCCACTGTCACAGGCGGCCGTATGTCGGCCGCGTTCGCGTCATCGGTATCCAAGTGCATCTCGAGCGCCGCTCTCCTGCTGACCCTCACAAGCACGTTCTCGAGCACGAGAGCCCGCACTCCCGGGAACCTGACCCTCACCAGGTCGCCATCCTTCACACCGTACTCGTCCGCGTCCCGCTCGGTCATGTGGACGTGTCGCATTGCGCGGACCGCGCCCTCGCGCAGCACGACCGTCCCCGCGGGACCTACCAGAGTGACCGGGGCGCTCCCGGCGAGGTCTCCCGACCTCCTGACGGGCGGGTCGATTCCCAGCCTCACCGCGTCGGTACGCGAGAGCTCTATCTGCGTGTAAGGGCGGACCGGTCCCACCACGCCGACCGACTCCAGGGCCCGCCCCGAGGGGCCGACGGCCGTGACGCGTTCTCCGGCCACGAACTCGCCGGGCTGGGTGAGGTCTCTGGTCTTCGTCAGCGTCGCCCCTTCGCCGAAGAGGCTCTCGAGCGAGCCTCGCGACAGGTGCACGTGCCGCGCGGACACCATGACAGGTATGCCTTCCGCGCCTCCTGGGCGCACGAGCCCGTTACGGCGCACCGTTTCGCCCTGCAGTCGCCTCAGGACCTCGCGGGCGATCCTCTCTACGGTGTCCTCCACGTCGTATCCCCGGGAAAGCGGCCGTTGCGGGCAACACATACGCGGCGCGGCGACCCGGAATGGCCGGACGACCATCAGGGCCCGACGTTCGAAAAAGCCCGCGCCAGCGGACGCGCGTGAGGCTAGCAAGGGGTCCAGGTGCTGTCAACGGAAACGGGCCCGCCGGTGGGCCCGTTGCTCGCAGAGCCGGCGTCCGCGGCACGGGGCCGAAACGCCAGCTGAAGAGAGAGCCGAAGATGGGAGTGTCGCGAGGATCGGGGCGATTCGAAGACGGCCGGCGGTCGGCAAAGGCCATTCACGGGAAGCGAAGCCGCCGGGGAGCGACGGGAGGAGAAAGTCGGGAACTCGCGTCGGTGCAACGCGAAGGCCCGGTCTCGCAAGCGAGACCGGGCCCCATGATAATGGGGATGCGCCCCCGTTCTTGCCGTGCCACAGGTACGGTACGACTCATTCTCTGGATTGGGGATCAGCCCACGACCTGGAGGTTCTCACGGGCATGACAGGTGACGCATTCCCCATATTCGGTTGTCACCATGTCATACGAGCAGGAACCGTGCCACGAGGCATCTCCGGCGCACGATTGACGGCGGGATGCCTCTGGCTAGGGATCTCAGCGTGGGACGACAGGCATTGGGCGGGGCGGCCGAATGTTACAAACGACCGGGGAAGCCCCCGGGCGGCATCGTCTTCTGCAAGCGTCCGCTCGCCCCGGGCTCTCGACCTGTTCCGCTTCGAAAGCCGCCTCCAGCTAGCACCTCGCGTGTCACTCCGCCGCCCGGCGTCTCAGGCGGCGTCCCGAAGGGACTCGGCGAGCGCCCGCCGGTATCTGTCAGCTATCAGGTAGTCGATGGCGGCGCACGTGACCGGCCCCATGAAGGGGCCCCCGGCGACCGCGCGCGCCATGGCCACGAAAGGCGGGGCCATGAGCGCGAGCATCGCGAGCTTGCGCGCTCGGAGCGCCGGCCGGTCGTCCGCGCGGGGCGGGAGCAATGCGTCGACCGAGAGCTCCGCGGCCCTGTGCGGGTGGCTCTCGAGGAGGTGGACGAGCGCCCTGCCGCTCTCGTACCTCTTCCGCAGGAGCTGCTCCAGCGAATGGTGGTGGATGTGATAGGCGAGAGCCTCCGGGCAGTAGATGAAATTCAGGCCGGCCTCCTCCTCGAGCCTGAAGGCGATCTCCGTGTCCTCGAAGCCGTATCCCACGAACGACTCGTCGAAGAGCCCCACTTCCAGAAGTCGCCGCCTTGGCACCGACGAGTTGTTCGTGACGAAGTACCGCGCCGGCACAGCGGCTCCCTCACTGAGCTTGTGAACGCCTCGCGTGTCCAGGTACCTGAGCGTGTTCGACGTCCCGAGCTCCGGCGCGGTCAGCGCGTTGCCTATCACGACAGCGCCCGGATGCTCGTCGTGACAGCGAACGTGCGCCTCGATCAGTCCGGGCACGGCCCTCATGTCGTCGTCCAGGAAGAGCGCCAGCTCTCCCTCCGCGGCCCGGAGGGCCGTGTTTCGCGCCGCCGCGCTTCCGCGGTTCTCCTCGTGCAGGATCGGTCTGAGGGCGTACTGCGTCTTCAGGCCGGTCAGGAAGTCCCACGTGTCGTCTTCTGAGCAGTCGTCGACGACGATCACCTCGACCAGCGAAAGCGGATAGGTCTGCGCGCCGAGCGCGCCGAGCGTTGCGGCCAGATGCTCCCTCTTGCAGTGGGTCGGCGTGATCACGCTGACCGTTCTCTGCTCCACAGCGTGCTCCATTCAGCCGGAACCTCCCCCGTCCTTCCAGCTCTCGACGAGGTCTATCGCCAGCTCTTCCATGCGCGCCATGTGCGCCCGGTGGTCGGCCCTCTCCCGGATGGTCGCGACGGCTTCGTCCCCCAGGCGTTTCCGAAGCTCCGGGGAATCGAGCAGCCTGAGCACCGCCTGCTCGAGGGCCTCTCCGTTCCTCGGCGGAATGGCGAGGCCGGTCTTTCCGTCCTCGACCCACTCGAGCGAGGAAGCGAGATCGGAGACGATCACCGACGTGCCGCAAGCCATCGCCTCCAGCAGAGAGACCGCCGTCGCGTCGACGGAAGGGACGCTCACGAACACGTCGGCCGCCACGAGATATGAGGCGAACTCCTCGTGCGGTATCTTGCCGACGAAGTGGGTTCGCTCGTCCAGTCCGAGCCCCCCGGCCATCTTCCTGAACTCGGTGTCCTCCCCCTCGTTTCCGGCGAATACAAAATGAGTGTCGGGCCTCGCCTCCTGGACTGCGGGTACGACGCCGACGATCGTGTCGATGTTGTAATAGGGCTGCGTGAAGCTGCGGACGCTTATGACGACCGGCGCGTCCTCCGGGATACCCATCTTCTCTCGCACGTCGCTGGGAGCGTCCGGTCTGAACGTCTTCATGTCGACGCCCCACAGAATGACGTGGCACTTCGAGGGCGCGGCGCCCATGTCTATCGCGCGGTCGAGTATGTCCCGGGAGTCGCCGGTCACGAGGTCGGCCTCGCTTAGCACGCGCCGCGCCAGCCTGCCCTTGAGGAACGACTCGTGAGGCGTGAGGTACACGTCGTCGCCCCATACCGTCATGATGAACGGGTGGAATCCGGAGAGGGCTCCCCAGTAGCCGTACCCGGTGAGGAAGTGCGTGTGCAGGAGGTCGGGGGATATGTCGCGCAGGATGCGCTTCACCCTTCCCAGTGCGACCGCGTAGTGAAGCGGCTTCCACGGTATCGACGTGCGTATGTCGTGGACGCGGACGCCCTCGATGGGAGCCGGCTGGACGGTCAGCAGGTGCACGTCATGCCCACGCTCGACGAAGTACTCGAGCCAGCGCTCGGTGTGAATGTGGCCGCCTATCGACAGGTAGGCGATTCTCATGCTCATTCCTTTTGCGGTCCCGGCCGCGTTGCCACGCAAGGCCCCCGGGAGGCGTCCCGTCGGCGCGCCTTCCTGGCCGCCCGCGGCGCTGGAACATGG
>WJLY01000122.1 GCA_014728245.1 Candidatus Effluviviaceae Genus IV sp. | reverse complement strand
GATCTCCGGGGCGGGGTAGACCGGAGGCCCTGAGAACGTGACTGAGTCCGTGGCCGTCACCTCAATGCTGACGTCGCAGTCGTGTGGCAGTGCGATCATCTGGCGGATGACGGGAACCTCGGGATGGCCGACCTCGGTGGTTCGGTAGTACGAGGGAAGCTCGAGTCTCCGGTACTCGGTCTCCCCGTGTACGACCGTGCTGCCCAGAATGCCGGGCAATGCCACCCTGACGACAAGCCCCCCTGCAGACGACTCGACGATGTTCAGTCTCGGTGGTCTCGGACTCGCTGTGAGTCCGTCCAAGGAGCCCCAACCCTCGGGGAGCGTCTGGCTCGCGGAGCAGATCGATGCGAAGCCCATGAGAGCGGCGGCCGGGATGAGAACCATGCATAGGAACTCCGTCGGTCCGAGAGGTCGGCGAGGGCAGGCGTGCGGCACATGCGGGTTGGGGGCGTTCACAGCGGTGCCTCCATTCCAAGCTTGATCGGCCTTCGAATGTCCATGCCTTTCGAACACCACTTCACGCCCCCTCATAAAGCGATGTCAAGTACTCTCCGGTTGAACGCACTAGCCTGTTTTCGTGATCACACTCCTCGAGGGAATAAGAAGGGGACTGCCACGAATCCGGAGATGAACCATGGGCAGGGTGGGACCGACTGAAATGGCGCTCGGAGTGTGGGGGTAGTGGGACGAGTGGAATGGAGGCGTAACTGCCATTGCTGCAGAATGCTGGTAAGAAGTTCCGCCGGGAGATGGCGACGACCGAGGTTACCTGCCGGCGCCCTCCCCCCGAAGCCGCGTCAGCGCCCGGCGGGCCTCGTCGGAGACGGGATTCAACTCCAGGGCCTGACGGTAGGCGCCGGCCGCGAGCGCGGTGTCGCCGGCCGCTTCGTAGTATCTGCCCGCGGCCAGCTGCAGAAGTTCGAGCGTCTCTTTCGTCGTCTCGACCGAGTCGACGAGCGACGACGCGAGTGAGAGCTCGCGCTCGGCCGCATCGAACCTGCCCATCGCCACGAGTGCCTTCGCCAGTAACGCGTGGCCGGCCGGGTCGGACGGGCGCAGCTCCACGTACCGCTCGAGATGCGGCAGCGCGCTCTCGCTCCGTCCCGAGGCGAGATAGAGCGTCGCCAGCTCCATTCCGGCGTCGGCGTCCGACGGGTCCTCCCGGACGGACCCCTCCATCGCCTCGAGCCCCAGCTCGAGACGGCCGGAGTGCACGAGCGCCCGCCCGTAATGGAACGCGTAGTCGGGGTTCCCGGGAGCGAGCTCAGTGGCCGCGCCGAACTCGTCGACCGCTCTTCCCCACTCGTTCGCGTCGGCCGCCCTGAGGCCCTTCTCGTAGTGCACGCCGGCCAGTTCGTCCGCTTCGATTCGCAAGAGAATATCGCCCGAGTCGATGCTGATCGACTGGGGCTCGAGTTCGGTCGTGAACTCGAACGGCTGCTCCGAGGAGGAAATGGGCACCCAGTTCTCGTAGGACCACACGCCGAGATCGACGGTCACCGGCACCGGCGTGCGGAAGATCTCCCCACGCTGAGCTATCGTCCCCTCCACCAGATAGCCGTCGCCCTCTGGCGTCACGTCGTAGGTCAGGACGTATGTAGGTAGATCGCCGCGGCAGATCCACTCGTAGACCAGCCACTCCAGCTCGCGGCCGTCCTCTTCCTCGAGCGCGGCGACGAACTCGCGGAGAGGCAGCATCTCACCGCGATGCTCGCCGCTCTGACCTGCGAGGGCTGCGCAGAACGTCTCACGCCCGACCAGGTGCTCCAGAATGCGGATGAACGCCTCGCTCCTGACGTTGCAGACCCGGGGATCGGCCGCGACATCCGGCCCGATGCATTCGGAGAGCGGCGCCCTACCTCCGGAGTCGGCCAGCGCCGCGATGTAGCGATTCCTGCGGAAGAGCCGCCTGCGAACCACCGACTCCTCGTCTCCCGACTCCCCCAGAAGACTAAGCTCGGCGTGCGCCGCGAGCCCCTCTGACACGATCCTGCCCGCGTCCGTCGAGTGCGGCCACCAGCTCTTCGAAAGCCCCCTGACGACCCGTTCCGGCCGCGGTCCGGCGACCCTCCCGGACGGCATCTGGAGATCGGTCAGGACGACGAACCCTGGCGCCGTCTCGACTGCCGGCAGCCCCGCGGGGAAACCGGGCGCGTACACCACGCTGAGCCACTCGAACGGGTACTCCCCGTAGCAGCTTTCCAGGTAGCGCACCAGTCCCTTGAGCTCGGTCATGAAGGCGTCCATCGTCTCCCTTGGCGTGGCCCCGGACTCGTCGTGCACGTGGTAGCCCAGGAAGACGTCGCCCCAGACGGAGTAGGAGCTCGAAAGCGTGCCGACCGCAACCGCGCCCGAGCCGACCGGAACACCAGTGTCCCACACGTCGCCCAGGACGCAACCTCCGGTGGAGTCTGCGCGCGACGGCGTCATACCCGCCAGCGCGCCGGTGCACACGCTCGTGTAGCCATCCGGGTAGCGCACGATCGTCCTGAGAGCGCACCGGTCTCCGGGGCGCGGCGTCGGATACCACAGGGCCTGGCCACCCAGGATCACCAGCTCTCTGTGGAGCCGCACGTCGGGGCCGGGCGTGAGCAGACCTTCGTAGCGAACCTCGATCTCGAACTCGTCGCCGGCCAGCGCCCCAGGCCGCACGGTCAGCGCCTCGCCGTCCCTCTGGAAACTGAGCGCCCTGCCTTCGGAGCTGACCGAAAGGACCGTGAGATCCCTCCTGAGGCGAAGCTCCACGAACGGCTCCGGGGAAGCGATGGCGAGCGAGGCCGCGCCGGTCAATCGATACCGCTGCGGCTCGACGCAAATATCGACCGCGACAGTTTCGACATCCTGCTCGGCGAGTCCGGCCGCCGCCGAGTCGACCCGCGCGTCGGCGGCGGAAAAGAGCTCCTCGACGGCGGGCGCTATGTGCGTGGCGCTAACCGGCTCGGTCTCTATCTGCGCG
>WJLY01000121.1 GCA_014728245.1 Candidatus Effluviviaceae Genus IV sp. | reverse complement strand
GCACGTCCCTGAGCTCGGTCTTGAACCCGTTGCGCGCGGGGTCCTCGTCGTCCCACAGATAGCCCGACGTGTTTACGCCGAACTCGGTCACCCAGGTCACGCGCCCGAACCGCCGCAGGCCGGAGACCAGCTCTCCGATCGCGAGCTCCGCGTCCGCCGCCACCACCTCGTCGAAGCTCTCGGACTCGCCCTTGAACGCGCTGGAGCTGTAGTCCTTTCTGGCGTAGGTCGTGCCCACGTAGACCTTGTCGTCGATGTTCTGCGTAGCGCGGAAGCCCCTGTAGTCGTCAGTGCTGCTGACTAGCGTGTCTCCCGACGCGGAGCCCGGGAAGCCTTCCTGCTCCTCCTCGGAGAGAGACGAGTACCCGGATGAGAAATAGTCGCTCCTCTCGCTCACGAAGCCGGCGAACGTGAACCCCGGCAGCCCCCAGTAGTCCACCCGGATACCCTGCGCCCGCGGTCCGTAGTCGTCGTGCTTGACCACGCCGGTGTTCACGATCTCGAGAAGAGGCTCGTTGAGCCAGAACCTGTCCTGTCCCGAGAAGATGTGCGTCTCGATCTTCTCGGCCTTATAGCGCATGTGCGCCTCGCGGAAGAAGAACTTCGTGTCCTTCACATCGTCGGTCCAGCGGTTCGACTCCGCTGAGATCTTGAGGAAGCTGTCTATGCCGCTCCACGGGCTGCTCATCAGCCGCAGCTCGGCGTAGAGCTTGGGATTCGAGAGATCCCACGTCGGGTCTCCTCCCCCGCTCGACCGAAGCTCGGTCATGACCTCCGAGAAGCCCTCGAGCGTCGTCACGGCCGACGACGTGCCCGCGCAGGCGGCCAGGAGGACGGCCGCCAGGAAGACCGCGCCCCTCCTCTTGAGCCATTCCCTTCTGAGTCGACTCACTGGAAACTCCTTGTCGTGGCAGAAAGGCCCCCGCGACAGCAGGGGACTGAGCGTCCGCCTACCATGTGAAGATCGCGGACAGTCTGTAGAGACTGCCTATCCGGCGCTCGGAGAGAAGCGCCACGTCGATTCGAACCGGATCCGCCTTGAGGCCTAGCCCCGCGGTGATCCTGTCCCTGTTCATGCCAGCCCGGAGGGCGACGACTTCGTAGAACCAGACCTCCGTGCCCAGATTGAAGCTCGACTTGCGCTCGTAGTAGGAGGGCACCTCCCTGGGGACCCGCCATTCCGCGGTCATGAGCATCACCTCGCGGAAGAGGTAGGAGCCTCCCAGGCGGAACTCGCTGACCACGGGGTCAGGGTCCTCGGTCGTAGACAGAAGCTGCAGTTCCGGCTCGCCGATATTCCGGTACGTCGCGCCCGCCGACCAGCTGCCGCGTCTGTAGAGCAGTCCCAGGTCGCCCGTGTACGCCGAGTCCCCGTCGCCGTCGAAGGCCGGGTCATTGTAGTACTCGTATCCCGGCGCCTGTATCGACAGACGCTTGATCGAGAACCCCGCCGACAGCCCGTCGGGCGGCAACGTGGTCCCCACTCCGAACAGGATCACGTCTTCGTTGTACAGGTCCTCCGCTCCCGTCCTCATCCACCCGGCGGCGAAGCCCCTGCAGCCGTCGCCGTAGACGGCCATCGCCGAATCTTCGGAGAGCCCGTCGACGCTGTAGACGCTCGTGCGCATGCCGAAGAGCTGTACGCCCTCCAGGTTCGCAAGCCCCGCGGGGTTCCAGTGCAGCGCCGTCACGTCGTCGGCCACCGCCACAAACGCCCCCCCCATCCCCATCGGCCGCGCGCCGACCTCGGTCTCGGCGAAGTTCGCGCCCGCGGTCCCGGTCAGAAGGAGCAAGGCGGCCGCTACTACAATGACCTTATTCATAGGCGTCCAATCCCCTGCTACTTAATGACGACAACAGGTTTGTTGACCCGCTCGAAGGTCGGTTCCGTCTTGAACTTCGCTTCGACGCGCATGATGTAGATACCGTACGGAACCACTTCTCCGTTCATGTCCTTGCCGTCCCAGACCATCTGAACCGGCGTCCTGCCCGTGTAGTTGGTGGCCTCCTGGAAGACCAGACGCCTCGCCAGACGACCCTCCAGATCGAAGAACTCAATGTTCACGTAGTCCGCCTCGCGGCCCAGATAGAACGTCACGACGAGTTCCTCGTAGAGATCGTCCCCGTTGGGGGAAAACGGATTCGGCTCGGCGAGGACCCCCGAGAGGCCCCTGGTGTCACCGGCGCCGAGCGCGCCCCAGTCGAAGAGCCCGAAGAACCCGAGCTGCGAGAGACCCTGCGTCGTGACGGTGTTGTTGCCGGGGCTCGCGTGGCCGCCCCTGGCTATCCACCGCTCCGTCACGTCGTTCCACGTGAAGGCGCCGAAGGAGCCCTCGTCGAGGCCGCCCACCTCGTACTGCGGGTAGTGCAGGACTAGCCCCGCCGGAACGGTCAGCTCGACATCGCTCCCCTCGTCCGACTCGAGCCGGACCTCTCTCGCCACTCCGACGAACGACATGTCGTCGCGGATGTTGTCGGTGTCGACGAGGCTCTCGGAGACCGTTTCGAGCACCACGTCGAGCCCCCCCTCCGGGACGTCCTGGCCGGGCTCCAGCGTGAGTATCGTGCCGTCCTGGAACACCTGCACGTAGTCCTCGCCGTCGGTCAGCAGCGTGTCGATGTCCGCCACGCGCTGCGACGCCGGCCAGGGCTCGGGGATGGCGATCTCCCTGGTCACGGTCTCGATCGCGTTCTGGTTCGGCGACGAGTCCCTGGCCCAGAACGACCCCTCGATTATCCTCGCCTCTCCTGTCTTGACGAGGTCGACCACGTTCGTGGCTCCTACGATATCCTCCCTCGGGACGTCGGCCGCCCAGATGTCCTCGTAGAGATTGAGCATTCTCACCGTGTCCCGGACGGAGGGCGTGCCCTGCGGATTCCAGTAGAAGAAGGCCTCCGCGACGCCCGTGACGTCGGTTATCGTAGTCCGTATCACAGCCGGCGCGTTGTCGAGCGCGACCCACGGGATATGCCTCACGTCCGCGTCCGACGGAAGCGACGCGATCACCGGCGGCGACGTGTCGAGCGCGAAGCTCGCCTCCAGCACGCAGGCTGTCTTGTTCTCCTCGAAGCGCTGCTCCGCCTCCTCCGTCGTGTAGTCGAGCATCTCCTCCTGGGACCGGCCGGGCTCGTGGCTCGCGCCCGGCGACGCCGCGACGTCCATGATGTTGGCGTCGCGCTCGCGTCCCGCCTCACTGTCGCGACCGCCGCCGATCTGCCACTCGCTGGTATTAGCGTTGACCCAGCGGATGCCGCCGAGGTTCTGATCGGTCGATTCGCCGTCATGCGACGCCAGCGTGACGATGATGTCCCATTCGAGTATGTTCTGGTTCTCCGCGTCCAGATCCTGTCCAAAGAGCGACCTGTCGACCCGGATGTCGACGTAGTCCTCCTCGTGATCGTCGCACATGCTGATCTGACTGTCGTTCTTGTAGAGCGACCAGCTCGCGATCGAGTTGGCTCCGTTCGACTCGACGAACCATTTCCCCCACCCCTCGACCGATATGCCGTAGTCCCAGGCGTCGACCGAAGCGATGTCTACATACCGGTTCGGGAAGCCGCTGGTCGCGCCCTCGCCCTCGCGAGCGTCGATGTAGATGTCGAACTTCTGGAGATTGAGATCGGTCCTGTTCGGATTGTCGCAGGTCTGCTCGCTCGGCTGCGGGGCCCCCCAGTCGGCGGAGCCGGGGTCCTGGTGGTTCGCAAGGTCGTCTATCGACACGCGGAAGACTATCCAGTCCCCGTCCGCGAATATCTCGACCTCGGTTATGTCGAACGATCCGGGCAGGAAGACGAAGTTCGTCGGGTACTCGTAATAGAGGCCCTCGATCGGGTCGCCCGTGGAGCTTTCCTGGTTCGGCCCGTGGTCGTCACCGACCTCGTCCTCGAACGAGCGCAGCGCCACGGCCGGGTTGTCCACGTCGAGGGTGATGCCCAGCGTCGACTCGGAGACGTTGGACAGGTCCTTGGCCGTCACGGTGACCGTGTGCTCGCCGTCGGCGGCCGCGCTGCTCAACGTGTCAGAGGCGGAGTAGACCCCGTCGACCGCGTCTCTGTCGCCGCCCCTCCCGTCGTCGGTCATCCTCAGGAACTCGGGACCCCCGATGTCGGAGAGATCGAGGAAGACGTCGCCGATGCCGTCGCCGGCGTCCTCCACGTAGGCCGAGTACGTCACGAGATCGCCCGGCTCCGCTGTTGACGGCGAGGCCGTCCCGTCGCTCAGGACCGGCGGATCGCCGGGGACGATGATGTAGTGCTGCGCGTAGTTCGAGAGGGTCACCGGGTCGGTGGCGGTCTCCCACCACTCCCCGGTCTCCGGAACCATGTCGTGCGTATCGTCATGGGGAACCGAGTCCAGCGCCGTGCGCTTCTCAGTCTCCTCCTGCGTGACGTAGGCCTGTAGGCGCACGCTGTCCCCGAACGCCGTCTCGATGACAGAGAAGGGCATCCGGAAGGTCACTCCCGCGTCGTCGCGCACGATGTAACCTTCCTCGACCGCGTTGACGCCCTCCTGGAAGCCGATCACCCACTCCTCGTTCACGAAGTTGTAGTGCTGCCACTCCCCCCCGTCGGAGCGCCGCAGGTCGGCGTAGTCATCGGTGGTGTACTTGTATGTGAAGCAGTAATCGGGCAGGCGCGTGTGGTCGTAGGAGACGGGGAACCCGAACGGGTCGTCGGTGCCCCCGGTACCGGTGTCCCTCGTCTCGACCAGCAGCATCAGGTGAACGATGCCGCCCCAGTCGGAGGAGAAGTCGAGCGAGACTTCGAGCGTCTCGGCCTCGGATGTGGCTCTCATGATCGTGAGGTCGACGCCCTCGAGGCTGTTGTGGTCGTCGTCGGTCTCCGGCGCTTCCTCGTCGACGGCCGCGATCGTGGCGTCGATCGGGACGAAGACCGTCTCGACCGAGAGACCGGCCGTCGTCCCGGACAGCTCCACGACGCCGTACGCCGAGCCGGCGGTGAGAGTGCCCGTGGCGGTCCCGTCCTCTCCGGTCGTGAGGGGCGTCTCGAGCGAATCGAGAAGCGCCGCAGGCGAAGCCGTCACGTCGATCGAGACGCCCTCGAGCGCCACGGCGTTGCCCCACTCGTCGATGACCGCGGCGACAAGCTCTCCGGTCTCGCCGGCTCTCAACGCGGCTGGCGAGACCATGACGTCCACGAGCGAAGCTTCGCCCGGCTCGAGAACCAATACGATCTCGTCCACCGCGACGTTCTCGTAGGGAGATCCGGCCTCCATGATAGCCGTCACGTAGGTCGTGCCCGCCACCGTGCCGTAGAAATCGACCTCGAATCTGCCGTTCGCGTCTGTCTCGGGAGACGTTATGCTGAACTGCCCGCCCGCGCCGCTCGCGGACATGGTCACGGTCACGCCCGAGATCTTCGTGTCGTTGCCGGCCGCGTCCTCGAGCTGCCCGGTGATGCGCGCCACTCCCGTGCCGACGTCGATCGTATCGGCGTCCGACGAGAGCGCCAGCCTGGTCGGCGCGGGTGCGTCGATGCCTACTTCCAGAACGCCGGACACGGTGTCGCTCGCGGCCACCACCCTCAGTACCTCTATGGCATCGCCCGCGACCAGGAACGGAGCGCGGGCGTCCTCGAACATGTCGGAGGTGATCGTCGAGTCCGGCAGAACCGTGCTGTCCGGCAGCGCGAAGACGACGTCGCCGTACGGGTCATATGAGGGGTCCAACTTCGTGGCCGTGAGCCGCACGCTCTCCAGGGCCGCATCGTCCCAGTAGGCGACCCGGTCGTCGTCGTCTCGCGGCTCGACCCAAGCGCTAGCGTAGTAGTAGATGCCGCTGTCCGGGATGCTCACGGTGGTCCCGGTGCTGTGGATCGTAGCGCCGGTCGAATCGACGAAAGAGTACTTGGTGGCCACGACCGACGGCAGCGTGAGAAGCCCGACGTCCGCGGTATCCTCACCGGCTACGATTGCCTGCACGACCTGCTCGACGTAGCCCTTCGCCGTGGCCTCGACCCGATAGGTGCCGTCGAGCACGGTGCTGATACTGAACTCGCCCGATCCTCCGGTCACCGTCTGGGCACCGTCGCCCGCTATCTCGTCGGTGACCACGTCGTAGGCCGCGACAGTTACGTCGGTCGTCTCCCCTCCGGTGATCTCCACCTCGCCCTCGATCGCGCCCTCGACCTTCTCAAGCAGGAAGTCGACCCCGGTGATCTCGGCCTCGTCCTCGATAGTCACATTGCGAGTGGAGTCGAGGTACGAGAAGGCCGTGGCGATGATCTCATAGTCGCCGTCCGGGAGCTTGAGCAGGGTGTATTCGCCCCCGCCCGCGGGCGTCTCCGCGTCGGCTACCTCCTCGCCGTCGGAATAGGCCGTCACCGTCACCACCGTCTCGGTGTCGCCGGGGTCGTCCAGCGTCGCCGTTCCGGAAACGGAGCCGCCCGGAGGGAAGCCCTCGTCGGGCACTCCGTCATTGTCGCCGTCGACCACCGCCTCGAAGTAGACATCGAGATCGGTATATGCGTCCCAGGGCGTGTCGGGGTCCGACTCGAGGCCGGTGGAAGACGTCGGCATGGCGTCGTAGGCTCCGGAGCCGTCGCCACCCACGATCGCCGCAACGAAGCGGAGAATCGTTCCCTCGGGAACCGCCCGTTCGCCGGTGTCGAAGAGGTCCTCCCACGCGACGCCGAACTCGACGTGCCGAAGCCCCGGGTTGACCGCGTACTCTACGTTCTCAACGTCCGACGTGCTGGTCGGCTCCGAGCAGTGCTTGAACCCGAAATCGAGAGGGAAGGAGCCGCCGCCCCAGCCCCCCATCATCACATCGGCCCCCATCGTGCTGAGGGTGATGTTGCGCGGATAGAAGTCGGCGCTCGTGAAGTCGGTCGCCCCGGTGATGCCGTTCTGGGCGTCCGTGTCTATGAAAAGCACATATCCGTTCCCGAACCCTCCCGGGGCGCGCACCGTCGTCATGCCGACGAAGAGCGAATCGGCGTTCCACGTGACATAGAGATCGTCCAGCTCGGCGTCTCCACCGTACCGCCCGTCGTCTGTCGGATCATCGGCGCCCAGCTCGTCCGCGTCCCAGTCATCCACGTCCACTTCAACCCTGCCGTCGATCGTCGGGGCATTGTAGGTCTTGGCGAGCGCGACGCATGCCACTGCCACCGCCGCCAACGTGACTGCAATCAGGAGTTTCCTACTCATCGGGCCTTCCTCTGGGGGCCGGGCATCTTAAGCCGGCTGCCTGTGTGAGTCGCAAAAGCGCGGTCGGACGCTCAGGCTACTAAGATGCCGCCACGCATCCCGTGTCGGACTCAAATAGCAACAAGAAGTTGATAAAAAGAAGCTAACAGAGGGGCTATCCCGGGTCAAGGACGGGGGGTGCCGGCGATTTCCGCGCCCTCCGCGTCGCCCGCGCGTGCGCCCGAGTGGGGCCGCAAGAGCCTAGCGGCTGGGCGATTCCGTCTTCTCGGACGAACCGGGGATCAACGGTTTCCGTCCTCCCTCGCGGTCGAGAAGTCTGTCGACGAGCTCGGGCAGTATCTCACCCGCCCGTCCGACGAGCGACGCGTCGATGAGGACGGAGATGGGCGTCAGAGAGACGTTGATCTCCACGACGTAAGCGCCGTTGTGCTTCGCTATGAGGGGCAGCGAAGCCGCCGGACGGACCATCGCCGACGTGCCGACGACCAGCATCGCGTCGCACGTTCTCGCCGCCGTGTCGGCGCGCTCGTATGCCGAGGGCGGCAGAGGCTCCCCGAACCAGACGACGTCAGGACGCAGAAGGGCGCCGCACTTGTGACAGCGCGGCGGTATGTCGCGGAGCGGGTTCTCCTTGAGCTCCTTCGTCAGCCCTTCCCGCGTGCAGCGCGCGCGCCAGATGTTGCCGTGGAGCTCGATCGGCGACCGGCTCCCCGCTCGGCTATGGAGACCGTCCACGTTCTGGGTCACCAGGTCGAAATGCTCTCTGTGGGATTCGAGGCGGGCTATGGCCTCATGCGCGGGATTGGGCGCTGCCTCCGCTATCAGCTGTCGTCGGTAGTCGTACCAGCGCCAGACGAGCTCGGGATCGAACTCGAACGCCTGCCGGGTCGCAAGCTCCTCGGCCCTGTACTTCTTCCAGAGGCCGTCCCTGCCTCTGAAGGTGGGAACGCCGCTCTCGTGTGAGACGCCCGAGCCCGTCAGTACGACCAGGCGTCTCGCGCGGCTCAGACGCTCCAGCAGCCGCTCGGTGATTCCGGCTGCGGGTTCCATTCGTGCCCCCTTCAGCCCTGAGGCCTATTCTCAGGCGGGCACCGCGGGTTCGGACTCCGCTCCTCCCCGCGACGAAGGCGCGGCTTCCGAGTTCCCGGTCCGGTCCCGCGCTGGCAGAAAACCGAATCTCCAGTAGACCGAACCGCTTCTAGTGCATCTCATGCAGCGTATGCAGTCAACGCTGTTTCGTTGCTCCGGGACCTTAAGCTCCATCGGGCAGTCCCCAGAGCAGTTCTTACAAGTCGCGCAGTTCTCGAACTTCGAACCTCTGGCGTATGCGATGGCGCAGTTGTCGAGATCGTAGTCGAGCTGCAGCAGGCTCACCTTGTTCATGAGGCCGAGGAAGGCGCCCAGCGGACACATGAACCGGCAGAACGGGCGCCACATCATCGCCGAGAGCAGCACGAAGCCGACCAGGATGACGATCTTGAGCGCGAACATCCCGGTGGTGAAATCCATGCCCTCCGCGAACTCCGAGCCCCTGGCGCTCCACCAGAGCCACGGGAGGCCCGCCTCGAGCGTCCCCGCCGGGCAGATCTTGCAGAACCACGGTTCGAAGGTCCACCAGGCGATGAGCCCGACGACGCCGAACAGGAACACGAACTTCAGATGCCGGAGCCAGTCAGGCGCGGATATCTTCCGGAGCGGTATCTTGTGCAGGAGCTCCTGGAAGAACCCGAAGGGGCATAGCCAACCGCACGGCCAGCGCCCGACGAAGAGCCCCACAAGGCCCAGCAGGCCTATGAGGTAGAACGGGAGCGCCCGTATGATGATGAAGTGCTGGAGCGTCCCGATGGGGCACGAGCCCCATGCCAAGGGGCAGGCATAGCAGTTCAGTATTGGAACGCAGGCGCCCTTGAGCCTCCCCTGGAGAAAGCCGGCCCCGTGGTAGAAGCTCGCGTTCGTGATGCCCGCGAAGTAGGAATTGCTCGCCAGGAGGGCGATGATCTGAACGATGCGCCGTAACAAGAGAGCCAGTGCCTCGGCTGTTTAGGGGCGCGCCCCCACCGGCCACTGCGAACATCGGTCCGCCGGTCCCGGGGCGCCGCGCGACTACTTGATGAACGGTCAAGGCGTGTCCGGCTCAGGCCACCCCTATGCAGGTCAGGCAGATCATCACGCCGTTGGTGACCGTCTCGCGGAAGTCTCCAACCGCGATCCCGTACACCATGGACGCGGCCAGCGCGACAGCCAGCGCAACGAACATGATCGTCCTCACCGATCGCATTTGAGCCCGCCCTGAAGAACCGGTGACGGCCCGCTCGCGCACGGGCCGCGAGCATCACGAACCCACGCCCTATTCTAGTCCCACTGAGCCATACTCGTCAAGCCCGACGCCTCTCGAT
>WJLY01000120.1 GCA_014728245.1 Candidatus Effluviviaceae Genus IV sp. | reverse complement strand
TGGTCTCCTATGCCGTTGTCTACGATGAGCTTCTCTTCCTGAAACAGGACTCGGGCTATCGCGCGCGCTACGTGGTCGTCGCGATCCTGTACGACGAAGGCGGCCGCCAGGTGACGGGCGACACGTGGAGGCGGGAGGTGTTCGTCGACGAGTACGAACAGACGAACTCCCGACGCTTCACAGCCAGAGAGGAGCTCGAGCTTGCTGCGCCGCCGGGGGAGTATCTCCTCAAGGTGCAGATCAGAAGCCCCGAGACGAGCGCTTCCGGGCAGATCGAGCGGCTGGTGGAGGTGCCGGAGATCGCGCGAGAGGGCGTGACGCTCGGGACGATCGTTTTCGAGAGGGAGGGGCCGGGGCCGGACACCGATCCGCTTCTGAATCCCGCGCGGGAGTACGGTGAGGAAAGCCCCGTCGTGAGGCTCCGGATCCCCGTCTACGCCGAGGCCGGCACCGAATACGAGCTAGAGGTCTCGGTGGAGACGTCCTCGGGCGATGTGATGAAGTCGTTCTCCGATACGCTCTCGCATTCCACGTTCCTGGAGCAGCACGTCAGGACCTTCGGAGTCCTCGATCTCGAGGTGGGGAACTACTTCGCCGTCGTGCGCGTCGACCGGGCGGGCGGAGGTGACGAGCGGGTGCGCAGAGCGAGATTCAAAGTGGTCACGTCTCCGAGGAGCTGGGGAGAGGACTTCGACAAGATGATCGCCCAGATCAGCTACGTGGCATCCCGCGACGACATCGAGCGGCTCCTCGCGGCCCCGCCCGAGCGCCGGGACGAGGCGTGGGACGACTTCTGGCGACGCAACGACCCGGATCCCGCGACCGAGGAGAACGAGTTCAAGCAGGAGTTCCTGACTAGGCTCTCGGAGGCCAACGCGCGCTTCAAGTCCGTCGTGGAGGGTTGGCAGACCGACATGGGCCGGGTCTTCATCCGGTACGGCGAGCCCGACGACGTCGAATCACAGCCCGTCGGGCGAAGGCTCAACGCCTGGGAGACCTGGTACTACTACAGCGAGCACACCAAGTTCGTCTTCGTCGATCGCGAGGGCTTCGGAGAATTCAAGCTCGTCGAGAAGACGCGAATCTGACATCCACCTTGACAGAATCCCGCGAGCGAAGGAGAGCGGAATGGGCGCCGAACGGGCTCTCGTTCATGGGCGGATACGCACGATGGCGGGTCCGGATGACGTCGCCGACTGGATGCTCCTTGACGGCGGCTCGGTAGTCCGCATCGGATCGGGCGCAGGCCCGGAGGTCGAGGGGGCGGAGACGATCGACTTCACCGGCCGCACCGTTCTCCCCGCACTGCACGACGCTCACGTCCACCTTCTGAGCACCGGCTTCATGCGGATGACCGTTGACCTCGCGCCGGCGGAGAGCATGGACGAGCTCTTCTCCATCCTCGCGGACGCGGTGCGCGGATTCGAGGGCGAGCTGCTCCGGGCGCACACATTCGATCCGGACCTCTTGCCGGACGGCCGGTATCCGACGGCGGCGGACCTCGACGCGATATCCCGGGAGATTCCCATCTACGTGAAGAGGAGAGACGGGCACAGCTCCATAGCCAACACGCCGGCCATGGAGCTTCTCGACGTGCCCGCCGATACCCCGGGCCTGGAGGAGGAGGGCGGAACGCCCACGGGCGTCTTCAGAGGGAAGGCGCACAGCATTGCCGCGAACAGGTCGGGCGAGCTCTGGAGCGACGAGGCGCGCGTGAGGGCGTACAAGGAGGCGGCTCGTCTGGCGGCGTCCCGGGGAGTGGGCATCGTGCATTCCCTCGTGGGTGCGACCGATCCGGGCGACAGGTACCGCGACATCGAGCTGCTCGTCGAGACGGCATCCGATCTCGACGTGGACGTCGTCGTCTACCCGCAGACGCTCGACATCGACCGTGTCGCAGGCCTGGGGCTTCCGAGGATCGGGGGCTGCATCCTCCTGGACGGCTCGTTCAGCTCGAGCACAGCCGCGCTCGACGAGCCGTACGTCGACGGCGGGGGCCTGGGGAATCTCTACTTCGAGGACGACAAGCTCACCGGCTTCATGCGGAGAGCCCACGAGCGCGGCCTGCAGATCGCGGTGCACGCGCTCGGGGAACGGGCCATCTCACAGGCGGTCAGATGCTACAAGAAGGCCTGCGGGAAGGAGGCCGCGGATGCCAGGCACAGGATCGAGCACTGCGAGCTGCCGAGGCCGGGTCATCTGGCCGACATCGTCCGGACCGGGATCTCGGTCTGCGTACAGCCTACCTTCGAGTACCTGTGGGGCGGCGAGGGTGGGATGTACGAGAAGCGCCTGGGCGCGGAGCGGGCCGGCCGCTCGAACCCGTTCAGGACGATGCTCGAAGCGGGCGTGCGTCTCGCCGGCGGGTCGGACTCGTACGTGACCCCGCTCGACTCGCTTCTGGGAATCCACTCCGCCGTCAACCGGCCCAACCGGTCGGAGCGGCTGTCCGTCTACGACGCGGTGTCGCTCTTCACAAGCGGGGCCGCCCGGTTCAGCTTCGACGAAGCGAGGAGGGGGACGCTCGAGGCCGGGAAGGAGGCGAGCTTCGTCGTCCTCGCGGACGACCCGTTCGAGGTCGACCCCCTCACGATCAAGGACATACGCGTGGAGTCGCTCTACCGGAGGGGAGAGCGGGTCGACGTTGAGAGCTCCTAGTCACGGGGGGGCCGGCCGGGGAAGAACGCGGAATGAAGCCGCCGAAGGAACGGCCGGCAGCGCTCCCTGGGCGCCGCGGCGACCGCCGCGCGGGCCGTCGAGGCGTAGGCGGCGATCGGGCAGTCGCACTCGGCGGAGGCCTCGCT
>WJLY01000015.1 GCA_014728245.1 Candidatus Effluviviaceae Genus IV sp. | reverse complement strand
TTCGGCCTGCTCGACCCTCAGCTTCTTTCCTTCGTACCACGTGTAGGCCCCCGGCCAGGGCGCCATGCCGCGCACCAGATCGAGCACCCGCCCGGTCGGCTGCGACCAGTCGATCTCCCCGTCTTCCTTCCTGAGCTTGCGTGCGTAGGACGAGAGGCCCGGATCCTGCTTGATCCGCGGCGCCTCGCCGGCCTCAATGAGATCAAGCGTCTCGATCAGAAGCTCGGCGCCCATGTCCGCCAATCGGTCCGACAGCGTCCCGGCCGTGTCGGTAGCGTGGATAGGGGTCCTCCTCTGCAGAATGATCTCCCCCGCGTCAACCTTCGGAGCCATGAACATGGTCGTGACCCCCGTCTCCTTCTCTCCGTTGACGATGGCCCAGTTGATCGGGGCGGTGCCCCGGAACCTGGGAAGGAGCGAAGCGTGGACGTTCACGGCGCCCCTCTCCGGCAACTCCAGCAGCTCGGGCCTGAGTATCTGGCCGAACGCCACAACGACCAGGACGTCGGGGTCGAGTTCCCGAAGCCTTCGGAGGAACGCGTCGGTGTTGACGTCTTCGTGCTGTTCAAGAGGAAGGCCGAGATTGAGCGCCGCCGCTTTCACGGCGGGCGGGCGAAGCCTGCGCCCGCGACCAGCCGGACGGTCCGGCTGGGTGACGACGAGCGAAACGTCGTGGCGAGAGGCTTCAAGCTTCCTGAGAGAGGGAACCGCGAAGTCCGGCGTCCCCATGAACGCGATGCGCATGACCGGCAACTCTCACTGGAGCCGCACCACGTGCGGCCCTACGTTCTACGGATTCGCGCCTTTACGAGCTGCCTCCGGAAGGGGTTCAGATGGTCGAAGAAGAACCTGCCGTTCAGGTGGTCTATCTCGTGCTGGAATATCCTCGCTAGCGCGCCGAATACCTCGAGCTTGACGGCGTTGCCCTCGCGGTCCAGCCCCTTGACGATCACGTTGCCCGGACGCTCGATCTCCGCGGTCACGCCGGGACACGAGAGACAGCCCTCCTCGATCACGACGGGAGCGCCTGAAGCAACCACCACCTCGGGGTTTACGAGCGCCACCGCTCCGCGGTAGATGGCCTCGGTTCCCTCGTGATCGGGCGGCGGCTCCGCCACGATCACGGCGCGAGGAACGCCTATCTGAGGAGCGGCGAGACCTACGCCGGGCGTCTCGCTCTCTCTCATCGTATCGATCAGGTCGTCTATGAGCTCCAGGACCTCGTCATCGATCTTGTCGATCTTGTCGACGTTCCCCTGGAGAGCAGAGTCTCCCTGCCTTACTATCTCGCGTACCGCCATCTCCTACTGCTGCTCCCTGACCGCGCTCACTGCGGTCTTCGCGATCTCGACCTTCACGCCTTCGGCTATCTTGGCCACCACCTTGTCGTCGTGTACGTCCTGTATCTCGGCGTACAGGCCTCCGATCGTCACGATCCTGTCGTGGCGCTTCAGGGCTTCGATCATCTGCTGCCGCTGCTTGCGGCGCTTGGATTCCGGGCGGATCATCAGGAAGTAGAAGATCGCGAATATCGCGATCAACATGAAGAAGAACGACGAGTTGCCCGCGCCGCCCTCGCCGCCGGCGCCCGTCGTCCCCATCGCATGCGCCACTTCGGGAAAGAGCAGGGTCAGAAACAGCATCGGCTATGCCTCCTAGTGAGTCGTGTCGAGGTCCATGTCCGGAAGTCCAGAGTCGTCCCGGAAGCGCTCGGACTTGACCTTCTCCATCTCCGCGAGGAGCTCGTCCGGATCGATATCACCCGCCCGCGCCAGCACGCGCACAAGTGCTTCGAGAGAGAGCGTGTTTGAGAGGGCCAGCTCTTCGAACGACACCTCCCTCTGCACCCCGTCTTTCACCAGCACTATTCCCGTCTTCTGCTTCTTCTTGTCGGGCTTGTCTTTGGGCCTGGGCTTGCGCTTGCGGAAGACCAGTTCTACCTCCTTCCCCCGGTTCTCCAGTAACTTCTCGATGGTATCAGGGCCCCGCGTCACGAGTCAAGGCCGGCCCCGTATGTGTTAGAATCGTATAGAGTGATCTCGCCATCAAGCAAGACACAACCCGACTCAACCGGAGGAAGATATGCTACAGGAGACATCGAGACCCCGTCTTCGGATCGGCGTCGCGGCGGTCTGCGCGGCGACCCTCGCTCTCGCGCCTGCCGGCGCGGCCCGCGCCTACGAAGTCGTCCAGGTGACCGACGACGCGCACCTCAACTACATGCCATCCATGCTCGAAACGGACGGCGGGACGCTCATGATGGCCTATGAGCGGCTCGATTCGAACTTCGAGAACGGCGACATAATGGTGACGACCTCGGTAGACGGGACGAGCTGGACGGCTCCCGTGCCCGTCGTGGAAGGCCCCGGCAACGAGAGGCACCCTTCGCTGGTCCAGTTGCCCTCCGGCGCGTTCCAGGTCTACTACCTGTCGGACGAGACCGGCGGGTACCGGATCCTGATGGCCGACTCGCCGGACGGCGTCTCCTGGACGCCGCGCGGAGAGGTCGACCTGGGCTGGAGCGGAGCGGACCAGGTCAACCCGACCGTGATCGTGGAGGAAAACGGTTCCCTCACGATGTCCTACGACGTCCTCTCCGACGGGGGCTACGTGGCTCACTCGAACGACGGAACGGCGTGGGACCACGATCTGACGAAGGTCAGCACGGGGTCTCTCAACCGGATCATGCGCCATTCGGACGGGACCTACGTCGTCAGCTATCAGCGGAAGACGGGCATTTGGTACTACCAGATAGACATCTTCACAAAGACGTCCGCCGATCGCGTCACATGGAGCCCGGAGAACCGCGTCACCTACACGCAGAACTCACACGACTCCCTTCCCCTCGAGCTCGCGGACGGCCAGTACGCTCTCTACTACGCCACCTCGACCGGCGGCGATCCTTATGAGCTGTACTCCCGCGTCGCCCCCGACGGGGCGGCCTGGCATTCGGAGGAGAGCTGGCTTGCCTACTCCGGCTGGGACACGCAGCCGCACCCGGTTCGTCTCGGGAGCGGAGTGGTGGCGCTCGCCTGGCCCCGCGGGCCGTCCCAGACCGACACGGAGGTCCACTTCGCGCTTCTCGACCCGCCCACGGACATCCCGGGATCCGAGCAGGTCTCCTCGGAGGAATCGAAGCTGCTGCGCGCCCGGCCGAACCCGTTCACGCATTCGGTGACGCTGACGCTGGCGTCACCCCTCCCTCGCCCTGCTCGTGTGACGATCTACGACGCCTCGGGCAGATCCGTTCGGACATGCGCGCTCTCAACCGGAGAGACCGAATTCCTGTGGGACGGTCGGGATTCCGGTGGACGTCGGGTGTCCTCGGGCATATACTTCGCGCGATCGTCGGCATGGGAGGAGACCCGCGCTCTCAAGCTGGTTCTCCTCAGGTAGGGCGACGGCAGTCGCGCGGCCACTTCGCCGCACACTCCGCCGTCCGCAACGAGGGAGGTCGCTTTTGCGGGGGATTGTTTTCGCCGTCCTTATCTGTACGCTCGTCGCCGGCCCCGTCTGGGCGGATGACAACCCTGCGGACGTCGTCGTCTGGTCGCAGGGGCCGGAGACTGGTTCGCCGCAGGCATTCGCCAGCCAGCAGGAAGCCGACACGCCGTTCTTCGCCGAGTCCGTGAACGACTTCGCCGCGCCGTTCACGGTCGAGGTCAACCACGTGCACTGGTTCGGCATGTACTGGGGCATCCCTCGTGAGGGGCTGGCGCTCAGCTTCCAGCGCGTCGACTAGTCTGACGACGGC
Source organism: Candidatus Effluviviaceae Genus IV sp. (assembly GCA_014728245.1). Taxonomy (GTDB): domain Bacteria; phylum Joyebacterota; class Joyebacteria; order Joyebacterales; family Joyebacteraceae; genus WJLY01. Next base: position 17,318 of record WJLY01000015.1, on the reverse strand, counting down.
CGGGCCGACCTCGACTGCGTGGGCTCCCAGCGGGTCACCTGCGGCGCCGACAGCATAACCGGCACGACCGTAGGGGAGGCCAACGACGTCACCTACTATGCCGGCTGTCCCTGGGAAGAAAGCGGCCCCGAGGTCGTATACCAGCTGAAGGTGCCTTTCGGGGGGCTGCAGATCGATTTCACGCTCGAGCAGTTCGCCAGTGACCTCGACCTCTTTCTGCTCACCGACTGCGATGAGGGCACTTGTGTAGAATGGGGCGGCACCGGCCTGAGCTGGACCTTCCCCGAGCCGGGTACCTACTATCTCGTCGTAGACGGTTACACGGGCGACCAGGGCCCGTTCGCCCTCTGGATCGACTGCGTCGGCGTTCCAGACATCATCTTCTGCGTGCGGTTCTATGAGCACATACCGCGCGGAGACCGCGCGGGCCCGGGCGCGATGCTCTACGAGTACTGGACCGAGGACTACCACGAGGTCGCGGAGCCGAGCGGGATCTACTCCTACTGGGCCGATATCCCGCCGTTCCCCGTCACGGCCGGTGAACACTACTGGGTGAGCTTCCAGTGCGTCAGCTCGTGGGACGACACCGCCCAGTGGGGCATGGCCCAGTCGGTAGATTTCGAGCTCATGAGCCCGTTCATGGACTTCGACTTACTGGGCGCGCCGCGCTGGACGAGCTTCCTCGATCCGCCGCTGCAGTACAGCGACACGGATCTCGCGTTCGAGCTCTTCGCGGACCCGACCCCGGTCGAGCGGACGAGCTGGACCACGATCAAGTCCATGTACAGATAGCCGCCATTGCGATACGAGACCGGAACGTCGAGAAGCCCCCGGAGCAGCGGGGGCTTCTTGACGTGAAGGTGTCCGACCCGTGGCCGGTGAGCGTCGTGAGCAGCTCGTGGCCGGTGAGAGTCGTGTGCAACTCGTGGCCGGTGAGAGTCGTGTGCAACTCGTGGCCGGTGAGCGCCGCGCGCTGCCCCGGGCCAGTTCAGCGACGCGCGAGCCGAGCTTCTCCCCTTCGACGAAACTGCTGGTAGGCGCCGACGCACCTGCTCGCCAGCCGGTTCAGCCGGTAGACAGTGACGTCGAACTTCCCGGGATCCTCGTGAGTTAGTACGCGCGGGACGGCGGGACGTCCGAAGACGTCCAGCGTCGTGTATTTCTCGATGGCAGCCAGGAGATCTCTGCACGAGCGCGCGAGCGCTCTCCTCGAGCGTTCCAGCCCCGCGTCCCCGAAGGCCATGCCGCGACGGGACTGGGAACCGACGAAAACGCGGAGTTCCTCCAGTCGGTCCTGCGGAAGGGGCTCAGCCATATTGTGGCTCGACAGGAAGCCTATGAGCCCGCTCTCCCCCAGACACTGGACGACCGCACGATAGAGGTCCGCGTCAGACAACGATTCGCTCACTTCCAGAGCCTCCAGGAGGCTGGTCTCGCGTTCCGCCATGCCACGTCTCACCCGAGCGTATCCGAGCAGAAATCACTTCACAGTAGCATGGCAACAATACCGTTTAGAGCAACAGATGTCAACCATGCCGGCGCCTCTCGGCGCGATGCGCTACTATGCCGTTTCCATGGCATCGGCCACCCGACGCGGGCATCATAAGTTGTGAGCACAGCTTGAATGCGGGGACGGTTTCCTCTATAATGTTAAAGGACGTCAAGAGACGAGCGAAGCCCGTTCCTGCCGAGCCTGACTGGAGGTTCTGAATGAAGGTGTCCCGGCTCGCGGGAGCTGCTGCGGCGGTTCTCCTGTCACTCAGCTTCGCCGCCCAGGCCGCCGGGCCGGACGGCAATGTAGAGTGGAACGGCGTTTCGCACGTATGGTGGCAGGACCGGAGACCACTCTGCCCGGTTGACGGCGAGGCCTTCGAGGTCCGCTTCCAGACATACAGATACGACATAACATCGGCCCGCGTACATGTCGACGATGGCACCGCTGCCTGGATCGGAGCCGTCAAGACAGCCGCACGCGGGCCGTATCACATCTGGTCGGCCTCCATCCCGGCGACCGAGTCATCTGCCCTCTCCTACTACTTCGAACTGACCGACGGAACCGACGTCGACTACCTCAGCTTAGGCGGCGTCTCCGACGGCCCGCCTGTCGACGGCGGCTTCGTCGTCGATTACGACACGCTCGAACACGCGCCGCTCGGGTCGACGCTGCTGCCGGGCGGAGGCGCCGTGTTCAGGGTGTGGGCGCCGGGCGCGACGTCCGTCCACGTGCGCGGCGAGTTCAACGGCTGGACGCTCTCCGACCCGATGACGCAGGACGGCGATTACTTCGTCAGCCGCGTGCCGACGGCGTCCGACCGCCACCAGTACAAGTACTACTTCTCGGGAAGCACCTGGAAGCCCGACGCGCGCGGCAAGTCGCTGAACGCATCGGAGAACCTGAACACGCACATAGAGGACCGTTTCCGGTACGACTGGCAGGTCGAGGACTTCGACACTCCCGACTTCGAAGAGATGGTGATCTACCAGCTCCACGTCGGAACGTTCGCCGGCAGAAACGACCCCTACGGCTCGGCGCCGTTCCCGGCGGGCTTCTCCGAGGTCTCCGAACGCGTCTCTCATCTCGCCGAGCTCGGCGTGAACGCCGTCATGCTCAATCCGATCACCGAGTTCCCCTGGGACTACTCCGCGGGATACAACCCGATCACGCAGTGGGCGCCGGAGTGGGCGTACGGAACGCCCGACGAGTTCAAGGAGATGATCGACACGCTCCACTCGAACGGCATCGCGGTTCTGCTCGACATCGTGTGGAACCACGTCTCCTACAGCGACAACTTCCTCTGGTACTACGACGGTACGCAGATCTACTTCGATGACCCGGCGGTCGAGACGCCCTGGGGCAGCCAGGCCGACTTCGACAGCGGCCCGGTCCGGGACTACTACGCCGACAGCTCGCTCAACTGGCTCGAGGAATTCAAGCTCGACGGCTACCGCATGGACGCCACGGGGTACATGAACATTTACCCGCAGGAGGCCTCGGGCTGGAGCCTCATGCAGCGGTTCAACGACGAGATGGACCGTCGGTGGATCGACAAGATCGCGATAGCCGAGCAGCTCCCGGACAACTCCTGGGTCACGCGCCCGACCGCCCTCGGCGGCGCCGGATTCGATTCGCAGTATTACGACGAGTTCACTGACCGGCTCCGCGACGAGATCCTCGACGCGGCACTGGGCGACCCCGAGATGTGGAAGATCCAGAACATCGTGAATGGCGGCGGCCAGTACCTGGAAGGCCGCCACGTGACGAACTACCTCGAGCTTCACGACGAGGCGTGGCCCACGAGCGGCGGACAGCGGATCGTCAAGACGATCGATACGACCGCCCCCCACGACGACCAGTACGCAAAGGGCCGCACCAAACTCGCGCAGGGCGTCGTTCTGACCGCGCCCGGCATTCCCGCGATGCTCATGGGCACGGAGTGGCTGGAGGACACCGACTTCGGGACCGACTCGGAGAATCGCATCGATTGGTCACACAAGACCACGTACGCGCAGATCTTCGCCTACTATCAGGACCTGGTCTCGCTCAGGACGCACCACCCGGCCCTCCGGGCCGACGCGGGTCATGAAGTGACCCACGTGAACGAGAGTGGCAACGTGATCGCGTGGCAGCGGTGGAGCGACGGCCCGGGCGAGGTTCTACTCGTCCTCGCGAACTTCAGCAACACGGATTACGGAACCTACAGAATCGGACTTCCACAGCCGGGCGACTGGCACGAGCTTCTGAACAGCCAGGCAACGGAGTACGACGGGAACGGGATGGAGAACCCGGGTACGATCACGTCCGAGGCGGTACCCCAGGATGGTTTCGGCCAGTCGGCGGTGATACAGCTCCCGAAGATGGGCCTTGTGGTGCTTGCGCAGGGCCAGCAGACAGACGTGCCCGACGGCTCCGCGGAGATGGAGACGGCCGCGGCGAAGATAGCGGGCGCGCACCCGAACCCCTTCAGTCCCAGCACCTCGATCACGCTTGCCCTCCCCTCTCCCACGCGCGCGGCCCTGTCGGTCTACGACGCGTCCGGCCGTCTGGTCCGTACGCTCGCCACGCGGGAATTCCCGGCCGGAAGAAGCTCAGTCGAGTGGGACGGGCGCGACGGCCGGGGCCGACGCGTCGCGACGGGCGTCTACTTCGCAAGACTGGAGACGGAGATGGGGAGCTCGGCGGCGACCAAGCTCGTGTTGCTGCGTTGATGCTGCTCCGCTCGTCGGTGCTTCCGCTCTGAGATCGCGCCGCGCGGTCGATGCGGACCGGCCGCCATAACCTCAGCCCGGCCCGCCGACGCGGGTCGGGCGGTCCTTTTGCACAGCCTTGCCCAGGAAGCACGGGGCTCGCAGCCTCTCCAACACACAGCGCGGCCCGGCCACACATCCATGCCACGCTTGAGAAAGCTGGCAAACCGTGCTAAGCTCAAGATGGTGATTGCTGTTCAACCCCTCACCGGTGCGCCTTCGCAATCGAAGGGAGGCTGCCCGTGCGCAGGTCGCTTTGGACCACCCTTCTGTGGACCGCTGTTCTGCTGGCCCTCCTGATCGCCACCGCCGCAAGCGGGGAGACGTGGACCGTCGACGCTCGCGGAGGCGAGGACGTCTTCCGCTACATAGACCAGGCCGTTGCCTGGGCCGCTGACGGCGACACCCTGCTCATACTGCCGGGCGTTTACTCGGGCTTCCGCAACAGGGACATCGATCTCAACGGGCTTGACCTCGTCATACGCTCCGCGGCTGGCCCGGAGAGCACGATCGTCGACTGCGAGGGCGAGGGCCGCAGTTTCCACATACAGGGCGGGGTAGGGCCCTCGTGCGTCATCGAGGGGCTTACGATCCGGAACGGCGAGGAGGTCACGGGCGGGGGCATGCTCATAGAGGGAAGCTCGCCGACCCTGGAGGACCTCGTCTTCCGCGAGAACGCGGCGTACCAGACGTGCGGCACCGACGGAGGAGCCGCCATCTACTGCGACTCCGGGGCGTCGCCGGTCATCCGCGGCTGCGTCTTCATCTCCAACACCGCCTATCGAGGAGGCGGAGTCTACTGCCGCGACGGGTCCGACCCCGTGATCACCGAGTGCACCTTCGCCGACAACGCCGGGGACTACTTCGCAGCGGGTATCTTCTGCTTCGACTCGTCCCCCACCGTTGAGCGGTGCGTGATCGCCCACAGCAACACCGGAGGGCCCATAACGTGCGCAGAGGCCAGCAACCCCACAGTAGTGCGCTGCGTCTTCTTCGGCAATCCGTACGGCGACGAGCCCTGCGGATCGGCGTCGGACATGCTCTTCGCCGATCCGCTCTTCTGCGACTTCGAGGAGGGCGACGTCAGTGTATGTGACGACTCCCCCTGCCTGCCCGCGAACAACCCGTTCGGTGTTCTCATCGGGGCGCGCGGCGCGTCCGATTGCCCGTGTCCGCCGGTCACCGGCCGGACGCTCCGTGTTCCCGGCGAGTACGCGACGATCGAAGACGCTCTGGCCGAGGCCGTGGCGCGGGACACGGTCCTCGTGTCCGCCGGGACGTATCCGGAGCGCCGCCTGCGAATCCCCTGGGGCGTCGCTCTCGTCGGCATCGCGGGCCCTGACTCCACGGTCATAGACGGAGGCGGGAACGGCAGCGGAACGGGCGTCATCATGGGGTACGACGCCGAGCGAGCGGACGGGCTTCCGCCGGCGAGGCTTGAGGGGCTGACCGTCACCGGCTTCGCCGCGAGCGGCATCAAGGTCCGCAATTGCTCTCCCGTGATCCGGGACTGCGTCGTCAGCAGGAACGACTGCTGGTCAGGCGCCGGCCTGAGGTGCGAGAGGCGCGGCTCGCCCCACGTATCGGACGTCCGGTTCATCGAGAACACTACTCCCGGAGAAGGCTACGGAGGCGCCGTCGTGTGTCACGCCGGCTCCTCACCGGTATTCGAGGGAGTCGTCTTCTGGAGGAACTACGCGAAACGCGGTGGCGCGGTGCACTGCATGGAAGGGTCCGAGGTCCTCATGACCGACTGCACGGTCGCCGGCTCGATCGCGCAGCAGGGCGCGCTCTTCCTGGCCGAGGGCTCATCGCTCGTTCTCCGGAACTCGGTAGTAGCCTTCACGGACGGAACGCGCGCCTTCTCGGGGCACGAGTCGGCGGACGCCTCGATCGAGCACTGCGTCGTCTACGCCAACTCGGGAGGCGACAGCCTTCCGGGGGAGCACTCCGAGAACATCTTCGAGGATCCCCTGTTCTGCAGTCTCTCGGAGGGACTTCTGACTCCCAGGCTCGATTCCCCTTGTCTGCCCGAGAACAACCCGTACGGACTCCTGATCGGCGCGCTCGACTACGAGGAGTGCGATGCTCCACCCTGCCGCGTGCTGCGGGTCCCCGACGAGTACGCCACGATCGGCGCCGCCGTCGAGGAGGCCGCGCACTGCGACACGGTCCTCGTGTCGCCCGGTGTCTACAACGAGACTGAGATCAACGTGCCGCACGGCGTTACGCTCAGGAGCACGGATGGTCCGCTACTGACCACGATCGACGCCGGCGGCGAGTCGACCCCCGTCCTGTTCGGCCACACGGGTCCTCCGACGAGGCCGACCGCGGCGTCGGTCCTGGAGGGATTCACTATCACGGGAGGAGATCTCTCGGGTATCAGGATCAGGAACGCCGACCCTCAGATACACAACTGCGTGATCGAGGGCAACCGGGGAGTCTACGGCGGCGGCATCCAGAACAAGGGCGGGTCTCCGATAATCACAAGCTGCGTCATCCGCGACAACGCCGCTCCCGAATACTACTACGGGGACTGCGGAGGCGGCCTCTACGCGGAGGGCAGCGGCACGTCCAGACTCGAGGGCGTCGTCCTGCTCGGCAACCTCTCTGAGCGCGGTGGCGCCGTCTTGTGCGAAGAGGGACACGAAGTGATCGTCAAGGGTTGCACACTCGCCGACAACGAGGCCACGTGGGGCAGCGGCCTGACCGTGGGCGGCTCGGCCACGATAGAGCAGTCGATCATAGCCTTCTCGGGGACCGGAGAGGCCGTGCGGTGCCTCAACGGGAGCGAGGTCTCGGTTACTCACTCGTGCGTCTTCGCCACCGGCTGGTCGGACTCGCTGTGCGGCGAACACGCGGCGAACCTGTTCGAGAACCCCGGCTTCTGCGACCTCGAGGGCGACCACCTCAAGTTGTGCGTGGACTCGCCGTGCCTGCCGGAGAACAACCCCCACGGCCTTCTCATCGGGGCGGAGGGTGCCGGAGGCTGCGACTGCCCGGAGACCACGTGCAGAACGCTTCGAGTTCCCTCCGGGTATGCCACCATCGAGGAGGCGCTCGCGGAGGCCGCGCGCTGCGACACCGTGCTCGTGGAGTCCGGGACCTATCACGAGCGGGAGCTGTTCCTGCCGTGGGGCGTCAAACTGCTGAGCGAGGCCGGAGCTGATTCGACAGTTATCGACGCCGACGGCGAGGGCACGATCGTCCACGCGGGCTCCGAAGAGGCGGCGAGGCCTGAACGGTTCACGACTGTCGTTGGCGGCTTCACGTTCACGGGCGCGAGCGAGAGCGCGATCCGCATCATCAACGGAAACCCGCTCATCAGGGACTGCGTCTTCGCGTCGAACGAGGCTCACGACGGCGGGGGGATCTACTGCCTCGGCGCGTGCCCCGGGCTCGTGGACCTTTCGTTCAGCGGGAACCACGTCACAGGGAGCGGCGGCGGGCTCTTTCTGAAGGGCTCGAGCGACGCCGCGCTCGAAGGCGTCACGTTCGATGATAACTCGGCGGCACAGGGTGGCGGCGCCATCCACTGCAGGAGCAGCTCGCCGACCCTCGATGCGTGCGTCTTCACCGGCAATTCGAGCGAAGAGGGCGGCGCCGTGAGGTGCTGGGTGGAGTCGTCGCCGACGATCTCCGGCTGCGTCTTCTCTCAGAACGAGGCTTCATATCGCGGTGGCGCCGTGAGGTGCGAGGCGAGTTCTCCCGTCGTAGAGCGGACGACCTTCCACGACAACGCCGCGCCCATGGGCGGCGCGGTCAACTGCTCGGCAGGCAGCTCCCCTACCTTCTCCGAGTGCACCTTCGCCGCCAACGCGGGCGATCACGGGAGCGCGGCCTGCATTGCCGCGTCCGACAATTCGCTGCCCGTCGTCGAGTACTCCGTAATCGCTTTCTGCTCCTACGGAATGGAGTACAGCAGCTCGGGCGGAGGGTACGTCACGACGCATCACTCGATCGCCTTCGGGAACGTCGACGGCGACAGCCTCGGCGGAGCGCACCACGACAACTTGTTCACGAACCCGCTCTTCTGCGACCTGGCGGCTGGAAACCTGAGAGTAGACGTCAACTCCCCGTGCCTTCCTGACCACAACCCGTGGGGCGAACAGGTGGGCGCCTGGGGCGCGGGTTGCTCCGGCACCGGGATCGACGAGCCCGACGAGGAACCGGGCGTCGCCACGTCTCTCGCCCTCGCGTGCGCGCCGAACCCCGTCGGAGGAGAGACGGAGCTCGTGTTCACTCTCCCGGAGCCGTCCCGGGAGATGATCCTCAGCATCTACAGGCTGGACGGCCGTTTGGTGCGAACGGTCCTGCGGGGGCCCTCACCGTCAGGTCGGAGCCGCGTGTCATGGGACGGAACCGACGGCGCCGGCCGGAGAGTCTCTTCGGGCGTCTACTTCGCCAGGCTCGCGACCGAGCACGGCGCGGCTGAGGCCAAGCTCGTCTTGCTGCGCTGATGCGGGGCGGTCGGTCAGGAGCCGGTCTCTGACCCCGGTGGCCGGACTCGTGCCGCTGTGCCGGTTGAAGAGGCCGGCCGCAGGCCGAGTGGCCGGGCTCTTGCCCCTGCGCCGGTATGAAGCGGCCGGTCGCAGGCCGAGTGGCCGGACTCATGCTCCTGCGCCGGCACGAAACGGCCCCTGTCTGGGCGGTCTTCGGCGCCGCGCGGGTTGAGGCGACGCGCCGGGAACTCAGATGTGGCCCTGCGCCAGCAGATCGTAGGTCAGTGAGTAGAGCCTCACGATCTCCGCGAGAGAGCCGAAGAAGCCTCTCAGGCCGCCTTCGTCCCACAGTTTGAGGTCCACGTGGTGAAACGAGTCGAGGGTCTCCAGATGGACCTCGGCCCCCTCCGGCGCGTTCTCCGCCAGGCGCAGGCTCTCCGTGAACGGGATCAGGTCGTCGTCCCGGCCGTGGCCTATGATCAACTTCGCCCCGAGGTCCTCGATCCGGCCGGGAAGCGACAGGTCCCGCAGGTACTCCCTGACGTGCGGACTCAGCTCCTCTATCAGCCTCTCTGCTCGTTCGGGGTCGTCGTTGACCATCAGCCCATAGACGCGCGATCCCTCCTCCCCCAGCGATTCGACGACGTCCGAGACGTCGCTCCCGGGATCGTCGAGCTTCCTGCGTGCCAGCTGCTCGAGGAGCCGCCGGTCGCTCTCGTTCTCTATGAGATCTGAGCTGTTCAGGAGAAACGCCCACCTGCCCGAGTTGCGCGGTTCCAGGTATCTCCACTCGCCTTCCCGCCTGTACTGCCCTGTCGTCATGTAGATGACCACGTTCTCGAGGTCGTAATAGCCGCCCAGGATGAAGCAGAACCGGACGCGGTCGGCTATGGCCGGGTCGGAAGCCGCCAGCACGGACAGCCCGCCCGCGTAGCTGAACCCGAAAAGTCCCACTCGGCCGGGCTCGACGTCGGGACGGGCTTCGAGATACTCGTAGGCCGAGACCATCTCCTCGATGTCCGACGGCCGCACCCGGAACTGGCTCATGTTGACAAACTCGGGCACGAGCGCGACGAAGCCTGCCCTGGCCATCGCGTCCGCGAAGTTAACAAGTCGCGGATCGTCCTTCCCGCGCGCCGCCACGCCATGGCTGAGGAGAATGCCCGGATGCGGACCTCCCGAACGCGGCCTGTAGATGTCGGCGCGGATCGTCCGCCCTTCCGACTGGAAGCTCACCTGCTCGACAACCGGGTCCGGCCTGAGCCTCGCCATCGGACCGTCGATATCGGGAGTCGAGGCCTCACCGAGAAGCAGCCCGGCGAGATAGGCGGTGTGCAGATGTGACGAGAGCCCAAGGATGAGAAGCGCTATTGCGGCCGTCAAGACCAGCCTGAGGCGTTTGCGTCTCAATGTACCCTCCCTGTGCGCCGCAGGCCACAGAATCGCGCACGCTGCGAGGCGCTCGTCACCCACACTCGAAGCGAGCGGGGCGCAGTATAGCACACCTCCGCGCCGCCCCGCACGCGAGAGGGCCTGCGAGCATCTCGCAGGCCCCTCGGTAGTGCTCCCGTACTGGTAGAACCGGACGCCGGACCATGTGGCGGACCGGACTCGGCCCTCCTCCATGTGCTACTTGATGAGCGTCATCTTCCTCTGCGCGATCTCTCCGTCGGCCTCGAGTCTTGCGAAGTAGATCCCGGAGCCCAGGGGCCTGCCGGAGTCGTCCCGTCCGTCCCAGCGGACCGAGCGCGTACCCGCGGAGAGCGGGCCGTCCACGAGCGTCCGCACCTGCTGCCCGTTCACGTTGTAGACCCTGACCGAGGCGCGCTCGACGGCCTCCGGTATCGTGAAGGACACCACGGTGACCGGGTTGAACGGGTTCGGGTAGTTCTGTGAGATCGCGAGCCTGTCCGCCCCTACTGTCTCGAACTCATCGACGCCTGTCCCGTCCTGGAACCACTCGATCGTCCTCGAGACGAGCGTCTTCTGGTTGTCCGGGTCCTCGTTCGATGTCTTGACGTTCTCGAAGGCGAACGCGAGGAACACGACCTTGTGGCCGTCTTCCTCTACCTTGAGCGCCTTGGCGTTGCCGGAGTTCGTCAAGATAGGCTGCGCGGAGCCGGCGGGTACGATGGTCTCCGCGTAATTCGGAGAGATGGGACCTCCCAAAAGCAGCAGGTACATCCCGTCGCTGATCTGGTCGCCGGCCACACCGTCTAACGCGAAACCGCCGGCATCGTCGGTCCACGAGCCGACGCGCAGGTAGTCGTCTATCAGAGCGTTCGTGGCGGCACGGCTCGACAGGTAATGCGTGCTCGCGAAGAAGAGGTTCCCGCCGCCGTCGAGGTAGTCGATGATGTTCTGCTCGTCGGGCGCTTCGATGTAGTCAGCGCTCCCCTGCGCGGTCGTCCAGAAGACCGCCCAGTAGGAGTTCAGCTGCTCGGAGGTAGGACGGCCGCGCCCGTCGGCGTCCCAGACGTGCCCCGAGTAGCCCGCATCGATCAGAGCAGAGTCGATGTACGTCTCGTTCGATGCCCCCGCGTCGTCGTCGACCACGAGGATCGACGGCGCGTCGAAGAACGTTGCCAGCGAGATGCTGCCCGTAACGTCGGGATCCGTAGTGCAGGTCGCCGTGAGACACGCCACGTCCATCCCCGCGACGGTCCCGATAGTGTCCTCGACCCGGACCTCCAGGTCGACGTTCTCGCCGGGACCAAGGTCGAAGGTCGTGGGTGAGCTGAGCCACGGTCCTCCGACCTCCCGGTAGCTCGCGACCCAGTCGCTCGGCCCGACGCCGTCGGGCAGGCACTCGTGCGCGATCCCGAGCTCGGCGCTCCCGGACTGGCTGCCCGGATTATGAAGCGTGACCGAGTACACGGCGGTCTCGGAGCACTGCTTCTCGGCCGCGTACACAGGGGCGCTGAACGTCACGTTGAACGGCGGGCCGTCCGCGAAGTCAAACGTCATCGTTGAACCGGACGAGCTTATGTCCATGAAGTAGTAGCCCGACTCGGTACCGTCCCACCAGTCAGTATCGGGATAGGTCAACGGAGAGCATTCCGTGTACAGGCTGGCCGCGTACAGGTCGAAGCCGTCGCCGTAGTTCCTGTGGTTCTCGAGGTCCCAGTCGCCGTCCGCCTGGACCAGGGTGACCTCGTAGTGGTAGTCGGGCGTCTGCTGCTGCCAGTTGTTGCTGCCGTTCTCATCGCAGTGCCAGACCGCGAGACCGTGATCCGGGATCGACGCGTCGCGGCCCGTCTTCTGGCGGTTCTCGATCAGGTAATACTCACTGAAGAGCGTCGGGTGGTCGAACTTGTAGACAACGTTGCCCGTGCTCGGCGCCGTCAGGTCACTCTGGTACCCGGACGGCTGGCTGATGTTCGCCCACCCGGCCTGGTACTTCATGTAAGCGCACGGTTGGATCGGGTTCGTGCTCGACCCCATCGAGCACATCAGGCAGAACGTACCGACCCCGGAGGAATCGCCGTCGTAGTCGTACAGATCAGGCCACCCCATGAGCATGTGGCCGTTCTCGTGGCAGAACGTGGAGAGCTTGAGCGCGTCACCTATGTCCGAGATCTGGTACCTCTGCGTGCAGACGCCGTCGGCGCACCATTGCAGCCAGCCGCAGTGCGGCCAGAGTCCCTCGGCCCAGTTGTTCCACGTGTCTCCCGCGTAGAAGCAGTTGAGCGCATCCACCACGCCGTCACCGTCCGCGTCGTACTGGCTGAAGTCGAACCCCGCGTCGTCGAGCGCGTTGAGGGCCTCCGCGATCAGCTGTTGGGCCCTTGTTCCGTATGAGACCGACGGGTCGCAGTAGTACGACTTCGTGTGGCTGGCGCGGTAGTAGAAGGTCGGAACGTAGTTGGTGTAGTTCAGCAGCCCCCCGGAGACGTCGTCGAAGTAGTCATGAACCGATCCGTTGTTGCCGTAGCCGCTGTAACCCTCCAGGTTGCAGTAGTCGTCGATCTCGGAGGGCGGTATCGTGCCGACGTCGTCCGAGAAATCGACTATGAGCGTTATCCCGACGACGTCGCCGGTCGACGTTCCGCGGGATCGGGTCGGCGTGGGCGGAGAGTCGAATCCCCTGAATGCGCGCTCCCTGAACTCGCGCCTGGTCGTCCGCGCCCTGGCGGCGGCCGCTTCAGAGTCCACCCGGATGTGCTTGTTGAGTCCCGCCGGAGCGGTACGGCTGTCCGCTCTGACACCGGTCGACAGAAGCTCGTCGCCGTCGGCGGAGAGCCTCGCGTAGCAGTAGACACCGGTATCGGGGTCACGGACGACCGTGTAGCCATCCTGGGTCTCCCCGACCGCGTAGAACTCGTCACCCCACACACGCAGCTCTATGAATGTTCCGTCAGCCTGACGGATCGTGGCCACTTCTCCGTTCATGGGCGCCGCGGCAACGTGGACGGCCGCGACCATCACGAGCGCCGCTCCGACAAGAGTCGCCGCGATCCCGGAGTTCCTCAGAAGACCTCTTCTGCCTGACATGGCTTCCTCCGAAAGGGTCATGGGTTGCCTGTCCGCAACGACACGCCTCCGGCGCCTGACAGCCCCAAGGCTAGCGCTGTTCAACACTACCGGCGTCTACGCGCCGTAAACAGTCATCATTACACAGTTTATCACACTTAGTTACGATGCTCAAGGCTGGCCGGGGATTCAGCGCGTGGGAAAGTGGAACGGGGAGCCCCGCCGGGGCTCCCCGTGACTCTGCAACACACCAGAAGTACCGGGCGCGAAGGGCTGTCCTACTCGGGCTCCACGAAGACCGCCGCCGTCATGCCCGGCACGGAGAACTCGGCCCGCTCGGCGTCGTACGTCGACTGCTTGACGATCTCGTCGTGCGACATCTGGAGGACCGGGTGCAGCTCCATCGCCGCGCCCTTCCAGGCGTCTCCGGAGAACGTCTGAGTCTCCGGTGTGCCGTTCAGTATCACTACCACGCGCTTGTGGTTCGGATCGATCGGTCGGAGCTCCGGGACGACATCGGAGACGCCCATGACGATGAGGCCCGGCACCTGGTTCCTGCCGGTGTTGTGAAACCGCACTCTCGCCTGGATGTCGGACGCCGTCCTGAGCCGGAGTAGCACCGTGCTCTTCCTGATCGAGAGCATCTCGCGGAAGTGGTGCACCGTCTGCAGGATGCTCTCTCTCTCCGGCGTGATCTCCTCGCGCGCCAGGAGCGGACCGATTATGTCCCATCGTTCCTGGTTCTTGTCGGCAATGGGCAGCCCGACACCGAAGTTGTTCATCTCGTAGGACCAGTCGAGCGTGTTGAACCAGTCGCCCGAGTTGTAGCTGTCGCGGTCCATCGACTTCGAGCGCAGCATGTCCGAGCCCGCGTGGAAGAACGGGATGCCCTGCCCGAGCGCCACGACGGAGAGCCCGAGATTCTGCATGCGCACACGGTTATCAACAGAAGCGCCGCGCGGAGCGGCGTACTGGATCTTGTCGAACCAGGTCTCGTTGTCGTGGGCCGAGACGTAGTTCACGACCTCCTGCGGGTCGAGCGTGTAACCGACGTTGTCCATCCGTCCGCCGGTCGTCTCGCGCCCCAGATGGTCGATGAACAGGTAGTTCCTCAGGTTCCCGGCCATGCCGACTCGGATCCGGTCCATCGAGTCGAGCAGGCGGTCGAGTTCGGACTGGCCTGAGCCGTTGAACCCGCTCGGGTTCGTATAGAGGCCCGTCGCGAACCCCTGGTCCCGCCGGTCGCCGAAAGGGGAACCGCCGCGGATGGCGTCGCGGATCCGATCGTTGAACGTACCCACGCCCGTGCCCGCCATGTTGATCTGGGTGGCGTTCACGCCGCGCCTGCCGCCCTGCACCTCGCCGAAGTCCCAGCCTTCGCCGTAAAGGTAGATCGCAGCGCCGTCGACGCCGTCGCTCTCAAGCCTGAGGGCGTGCAGCGCGTCACGCGCCTTTTCCATATTGCGCTTCATGTGATGGCCCATGAGATCGAAGCGGAACCCGTCTACCTTGTAGTCGCGGGCCCAGTGAACCAGATCGTCGACCATGAAGCGCTCCATCATGTAGTGCTCCGAAGCCGTGTTCTGACAGCACGTGCTCGTCTCGACGAAGCCGTCCTGATTCAATCGGTGGTAGTAGCCGGGGACGACCTTGTCGAAGACCGACATCTCCGCCCGTCCGCTGGCGTGCGTGTGGTTATAGACGACGTCCATGACGACCCGAAGGCCCATGTCAGACAGCGCCTTCACCATCTCGCGGAACTCGAGGACCCGGGCCGGCCCGTCGGGCTCCGTCGAGTAGCTGCCCTCCGGAACGCCGAAGTGGTACGGATCGTAGCCCCAGTTGAAGCCATCCACGTCCTGAACGGCGGCCACGGCGGCCTGCTGCTCCCGGGAGTCCGGCGGGTATACGGAAAGGTCTCCGGGCCACTCCCACGTCGACTTGTCCTCGTTGACCGAAGCGATGTCGAACGAGGGCAGAAGGTGAATGTGCGTGAGACCTGCCTCGGCCAGCGCCTCCAGGTGGCGCGTGCCGTTGGTGTCGTCGGCAAAGGCCATGAAGGTGCCCACGTGCTCCTCAGGGACGGTCGGGTCGGTCGCGCTGAAGTCCCGGACATGCAGCTCGTAGATGGCGATGTCCTCCGGCGCCTCCAGAGACGGCTTCGCGAAGTCGTCCCACCCGGACGGTTTGAGGTCCGGATCGTCGAGATCGACGATCTGCGTCCTCTCGCTGTTCATCGAGAGGCTGCGCGAGTACGGATCTGTCGTCACGTTGCGCTCGACCTGCCCGGTCTGCGGCATGAAGACCTTCACCTCGTAGACGTAGTACTTGCCCTTCCAACCCGGTTCGCCTGTGAGCGACCAGACGCCGTTCTGCTCCGTCATCTCCCTGACCGCGGCGGGCTCGGAGGCGGTCGACGAGTCGAAGAGGTGAAGCCACACGTTCTGGGCCGTAGGCGCCCAAACCCTCATTGTCGGCACGTCGCCGTCCCACGTGAGCCCGAGCGGCCCGTCGTACGCGAAGAGATCGTCGAGTATGCCGGGTAGCTGCAGACCGGTCGCATCACGGACGACGCCGTCGGCGCCCGTGACCGATACCGCCAGCTGCCGCTTGAGATAGGACGGCACCATTTCGATCCCGCCCTCCGGTAACGCGAGCGCGTCGTAACCGGCCAGGTGAGGGAACAGCGCCAGCGTCTCGCGCGGCAGGCTGTTCGACACGTGCGTGAGCACGACGTCCTCTCCGCCGACGACGCCGTCCGCCGTGATCTCGAGGCCTTCGTCGCCTCCGACGTGCAACGTGAAGACGTCGCCGTCGGCCGCCCGGACCTTCCAGGCGATGGTGGAGCGGTCCACCCAATAGGCCTGCTGGCGACTCAGGTTGCCGAAGGCGAGAGTCGACACGTCCGGCTCCTCCGTGTGTAAGGTCGTGGACCCGGAGACGAGCCAGACCTCGCGTCCGTGCTCGTCGATATCGAGGAACATGTCAGGTCCGGGGTCCTTCGTATCTCCCTTGTGGACGATGAACCCGACGCGCTCGGCGCCGTCAGTGAGCTCGAGGTCCCAGTAGAGACCGTAGTTGTCGCGGCCGGTCGGAGGCAGCGGGTCGGTCCACTCCACTGTGGCCTCGGTGTCCTCCCAGGCATGGAGTCCCCAGCCTCCGTAGCCGCCCTTCGGGCGATGGTAGTGTATTCTTGCCTGGCCCTCCGCGAGCGGCGGGGCTTCGCCGAAGTCCTCCTGCTCCGAAGGGCGTCCCCCGCCAATGACTCGCACGGCATTCATACCGCCGTAGCCGTCGTCTACGTAGTCCTCCGCGGCGGGATCGACCGGTCCGCCGTCGAGCCAGGTCGACATGTCGCCCGGCCACTCACCGTTGATGAAGTACTTGTACGTGTGTTCGCCGGGCGAGAGGTCGATCGTCACGCTCCACGTGCCGTCGTCCTGCGGCTCCATCGCGGTCTCGCCCCAGTTGTTGAAGCTGCCCCTGACCGACACCGACTGCACGTCCAGGTCTTCGGGCGGCTCGAAAGTGAACGTCGCATCCTCGGCTGACGCCGCCGAGGCCGCGAACGAGATGGCGAGCAGCATGTACATCGCTCCACGCTTCATGGCGGTGCTCATGGCTACCTCCGGTATGGGTGCTGTCTTATGCGCAAGCGGCGAACGGGGATTTTACCACACGGTGGGATATGATGCGACGAAGCAGGTCGGGTCACAAAGGAATGTCTCCCTCGCTCGTGGTCGGCGGACAGGGCGCTCCCGGAGACGCCGGCAAACGGTCACATGACTCTCACCGTATCAAGACCACCCGCGCAACGGCGCACCCGTTGCCGTTCTCGGCGCGCACGAAGTAGACGCCCGAAGGCAGACCCCCGAGCTCGAGCGCCATCCGGTGACGGCCGCCCGAGAGCGGAGCTTCCAAGAGCCGCCGTCCACCTCCGCCACTTCGTCGACCTGGAGCGGCAACTGGACGCAGCCCTCCTCGAAGCGGAAGGCCACGATCTCGCCGGGGACCGCGCCGAGGAGCGCGGGTATCTGTGCCCCCGTCAGCACGACCGGCTCGCTGTCGCGTCCGAGTGAGTTGGCGAGCGAGTCGTGACCGGGCAGGAGGACAACGGTCAGCGCGGCAAGCGGCAGCAACACGGGTGCTCTCATGGCC
>WJLY01000014.1 GCA_014728245.1 Candidatus Effluviviaceae Genus IV sp. | reverse complement strand
GTAATAGAGGACGCGGAGCTTGCGGCGCAAAAGGGTCTCCTGTCTCTGGTGGTTGCGGGAGGCGCGGTGGCCGGGGCCGTGAAGGAAGCCGTCTCGCCGGAGCTTTTCGCGGATCCGGTGGCCCGGGGGCTCGCGGAGATGCTCTGGGAACTCGACGAGATTGACGCGGCGTCTCTGCTGTCCACGCTGACGGATCCGGAGCAGGCTCGGCTGCTCACGGAGCTTGCCGTGTTCCTTCCGGACCCCGAAGATGGCGAACGGCTCCGTGATGACTATGTTAGGACGATTGAGCGGTCTCGAATACGCGCGAGGATTCGAGACCTGGACCGCGCGATAGAGAGCGCGGAGTTGGTGAGGAGCGACGACGAGCTGCTTTCGCTTGCAGAGGAGAGACAGCAACTGGCGAGAAGGCTTCATGAGCTGGCGGCAGGGGAATGACCCCTAGCGGGGTCCCCAAGGGGGTGATGATCGACGCATGGCTAAGCGCTCAGCGGCGAAGATCGTCGAGAAGATAAAGAAGCAGTACGGCAAATCGGGGGCTCTGACCTACGAGGACTTCAGCTCGTACTTCGGCGACTCGCTGGACGTCGAGATGGTCGACGACGTCTATTGCGGGCTGGCGGAGCTGGAGATAGAGGTCGTAGACCAGAAGACCCGCGAGCGGAAGAAGAAGCACGAAGCCAAGAAGAGGGCCAAGTCGCAACCGCGTCTCAGGTTCGATGACCCTGTGCGCATGTACCTTCGCGAGATGGGGCAGGTCAAGCTCCTCGACCGCGAGGGCGAGGTGGAGATCTGCAAGCGGATAGAGTCCGCGGAAGGCATGGCCTACTCGGCGATCTTCGAGTCACTGACCACGATGAAGCGCCTGGCCACACTGTCGGAGAAGCTGAAGGAGGACAAGACCCGGCTCGATCGCGTGGTCAAGGTCGACCGGAAGCGCAAGAGCGCTACCGGCAAGGAAGAGCGACGCCGCGCGGCGAGGCGGATGGACAAGATCATCAAGCTGGACGAGGAGCGCAGGGAGCTTCTTGCCAGGCTCAAGAAGGCCAAGCCCCAGCACGCGACGAACACGAGGAAGGCGGTGACCCGCCGGGAGAAGGCGCTCAGGGCCAACACTCAGAAGCTCGCTCTCCAGCCCAAGCAGGTAGCGAGAATGGCCTCCAGGATGTGCGAGCTGATGGGCAAGATCGAGCGCCACGAGTCCGAGATCATGAAGCTCGAGGCCGACATCGAGGCCGTCCGGCGCAAGATGGAAGGCTCCGGCTCAGGCCGCTCGAAGCCCAAGAAAGCGGCCGTCAAGCGAAAGAAGACCAAGAAGCGGCCCTCCAGGAAGAAGGCCCCGGCGGCGCTCGCCAAGGAGGCCGACGCGCTGACGAAGGAGGTGCGCAACAAGAAGCGGGCCATCCGGCGCATAGAGCGCGAGTGCGGCATGTCCTCGGACGAGCTCAGGGACGCCGTGTCCAGAATCGGGAGGGGCGACTTCGAGGCCGCCAGAGCCAAGACCGAGATGGTCGAGGCCAACGTGAGGCTGGTGATCTCCATAGCCAAGCGCTACACGCACAGAGGGCTCGACTTCCTCGACCTCATTCAGGAGGGGAACACGGGGCTCATGCGCGCGGTCGAGAAGTTCGACTACACGCGCGGCTACAAGTTCTCCACCTACGCGACATGGTGGATCCGGCAGGCGATCACGAGAGCGATAGCCGACCAGGCGCGCACGATCCGTGTGCCGGTGCACATGATAGAGGCGATCAACAAGGTCGTCAGAACCACGCGGCAGCTCGTCCAGGAGGAGGGACGAGACCCGTCGGTCAACGAGATCGCGGACAAGCTCGAGCTCTCAGAGGACAAGGTTAAGGGGATCCTGAAGGCCGCGCAGCAGCCCATATCGCTCGACCGGCCGATAGGAGAGGACGAGGACTCGAGCCTGGGAGACTTCGTCGAGGATACCAAGGTCGTATCGCCCTCGGACTACGCGTCGTTCAAGCTCCTGCAGAGCGAGATCGACGAAGTTCTGGCGGAGCTCGACCCACGGGAAGAGAAGATCATCAGGCTTCGCTTCGGGCTGGACAAGGACGAGGCGCCCATGACTCTGGAGGAGGTCGGCGCGATCTTCGGGGTGACGCGCGAGCGGGTCAGGCAGATAGAAAAGAAGGCGATCGGGAAGCTGCGCCACTTCAAACGCAGAAGCAGGCTCCGGGGCTACATCGATCTGCCTTAGGCGCGCGGAGAGTCCGCGCGAGATTCGCCGGCGTCGGTGGCGGTCGCGCGGCGGTCTTGTTGACACCCCGAAGAAGAGCGTGATAAACTCCGCCGGCGGAGGGCCCATAGCTCAGCGGTAGAGCAGCGGACTCATAATCCGTAGGTCCTTGGTTCGAATCCGAGTGGGCCCACCAAAGACATCGTAAGAACGGGCGATTGGCTCAGTTGGTTAGAGCGCCGGTCTCACATACCGGAGGTCACTGGTTCGAATCCAGTATCGCCCACCAAGGCCAGGGGCCGGCCGGAGGCGCCGCACCGTGGCCACCGCGGCCCGAAAGGCCACGACGCAGGTGCGCCCGGGGAGGCGCACCTTCGACTATCCGCAGGAGTAGGAAGCCCGCCCGCAGGAGGAAGACGTGCGCGAACAGCTGGAGCTCCTGATCGAGCTTTCGAGGATCGACGAGGGACTGCAGGAGCTTGAGCTCGAGCGCGAATCGCTGCCTTCCGAGATAGCGAAGCTTGAGGCCCGCAAGCAGGACCTGAGAGACAGCATAGCCGAGCGCGAGAAGCAGCTGGAGGAAACGGCCAGAGAACGGGCTCTGCAGGAGCGGGAGCTGGAGAAGCTCTCGTCCAGGCTCGAGGCCGAGAAGGCCAGGCGGCTGGAGATAAAGACGAACGAGGAGTACGCGGCGCTCTCTCTCGAGATCGAGCAGACGAGCACGCGAATCTCGGAAGCGGAGGACACGATACTGAGGGCGCTCGAGACGGCCGAGCAGGCCTCGAGCGGCCTTGCCGAGGCGAGGCGGGAGGCCGACCGCGAGATCGCGGACCTGGATGCGAGCGCGGCCGAGCTTGCGGCCGAACTCGGCAGGCTGGACGACGCGCTGGCGGTCAAGCGCGACGAGCGGCTCAGGCTGTCCAAGCGGATAGACGGCGGCGTCCTGGGGAGATACGAGAGAATACTGCTGAGCAAGGGAGATTCCGCGGTCGCGGTCGTGTCCGACGGGATCTGCTCCGGCTGCCGCATCAAGCTCCCTCCTCAGACAGTGATAGAGGTCAGGCGCCGGGACGAGCTCATCGAGTGCCAGAGCTGCGGACGAATTCTCCTCTGGAAGCCGGAGGGCGCGCTTGGGTAAGCGGGAAGAGCGTTTCGTGAGGTCGCTCATCGCAGGAGCCACGCTAGACGCGGCGGCAGAGAACGCCGGGCTGTCGAACGAGCGGGCAAGGCGCTTTCTCGAGAGCGTCGCCCGGTTCGCCGGCGCGGTCGGCGCCGAGATGGAGTTCGGCTCTCCCTCCGGCGGTACCGCGGCGGCCCCGTACGAGGAGCTGGTCCTTCATACCGACGGGGCCTCGCTAGGCAACCCGGGGCCCGCCGGCGCGGGCGGCGTCTTGGAGACGCCGGACGGAGAGACCGTGGAGGAGTTCCACGAGCATCTCGGCAAGGCCACGAACAACGTCGCGGAGTACGAGGCCGTGAGGATCGGACTCGGGAAGGCCAGGGACTACGGCGCGCGGCGCGTCCGCGTCTACATGGACAGCGAGCTTGTCGCGAACCAGCTGCGGGGGCGATACAAGATCAAGCACCCGGGGCTTCTGGACGCCTACCTTCGAGTCGAGCAGCTCATGCGCGACTTCGACGAGATCTCCTTCGAGACGATACCGAGGGAAGAGAACGGACGCGCCGATCGTCTCGCGCAGACGGGCGCGCGTCGCGGACGGCCGTAAGGCCTGGCCTGGCTCCAGGGTCCCGCCCGGCCGGCGAGATGCGGCAGGACGACCCGCACGAGCCCGGCCCCGGGCCATCCTCGCCGACCGGCCTTCGCAAGGGCGCGAAGGCGCTTGTGCTTGCGCCGGGGGCGGCGCGGGTATATCTATGAGATGAGAGGGAGTGGGCAGGGCGGCCGCGGACAGGCCTCCTGTCCGAGGAAAGTCCGAGCTCCACAGGGCAGGGTGCTGGGTAACACCCAGTGGGAGCGATCCCAAGGAAAGCGCCACAGAGAGGGAAACCGCCCAAGGGACCCCTCGGGGTCCCCGGCAAGGGTGAAAAGGTGAGGTAAGAGCTCACCAGTGTCCCCGGTGACGGGGACAGCTTGGCAAGCCCCACCCGGAGCGAGACCGAGTAGGAGAGGAGAAGCGGCCCGCTTCGCTACGACTCTCGGGTAGGTCGCTCGAGGCGGAGGGGAACCTCCGTCCCAGATGAATGGTCGCCGCGGAAGGACTCCTTCCGACAGAACTCGGCTTACGGCCCACTCCCGTATCGACGGGCCCCGTCCTTTTCCTCCAGCCGACGCGCCCGGCGCGCCGCTTCGTGGGGGTATCGCGTTTGCGACGACGATGGAAGCTACCGGACGAAGGGGCCGTGAGACGCACTGAAGACCTGTCGCGCTCGCTCGGTGTTCCCCGCGCCTTCGCGGCGGTCCTCGTCAGTCACGGCGTCGATTCTGAGGAAGAGGCCCGGAAGTTCCTGAGCCCGGATCTCTCCATGCTGCACGACTCCTCCCTTCTCCCCGACATCGAGCCGGCCGTCGAGCGCCTTCTCCGTGCCATCGGAGACCGGGAGCGCGTCTTCGTATGCGGCGACTACGACGTCGACGGCATCACCTCCACCGTGCTCGTCATGAAGTGCCTGGCGGCGGCGGGGCTCGAGGTCGGCTTCTACGTGCCCAACCGGCTGACCGAGGGCTACGGGCTCTCCGAGGCCGGCATCGCCGTCGCGCGCGACTCCGGGGCGCGGCTGATCGTCACGGTCGACAGCGGCATCACGGGTCACAGGGAGATCGACATCGCCCGGGACGCCGGGATCGACGTGATCGTCACCGATCATCACGAGCCCCAGGATGACCTTCCCGACGCGGTCGCGGTCGTGGACCCGAAGCGCAAGGACTCCGTCTACCCGTACAAGCACCTGGCGGGTGTGGGAGTCGCCTACAAGGTGATGACCGCCCTGGCGCGCGCGGTGGGAGACCCCGAGCGCGCACGCGTCGCGTCCCTGCGCGAGGGGGCGGCTGAGGGAGTCGATCCGGTGGCCGCTCTCGGACACTCGGTGGAGGAGAACATCGATCTGGTCGCCGTGGGGACGGTCGCCGACATCGTGCCCCTGACCTCTGAGAATCGTGTCCTGACCGCCTTCGGGCTGGAGCGTTTGAGGAACACCAGTAACCCGGGACTCAGGGCGCTCATGGAGATAGCCGGCGTCGAGCCGTCGCAGGCGCGGGCTTCGCACATAGGTTTCGCCCTCGGCCCCAGGCTGAACGCCGCCGGCAGGCTCGGCGACGCCGCCGTCGGGGTCGAGCTACTCACTACCGGCGACCATGCGACCGCCATGGCCATCGCCCGTAAGCTGGACGCGGAGAACAAGAAGCGCAGGAGCCTCGAGTCGGTCGTCTTCGATGACGCCAAGAGGATGCTGGAGGAGACCGTCGACCTGGCGTCCCGTCGGTCTATCGTGCTGTGGTCGGACGAGTGGCACCCGGGCGTGATCGGCATCGTGGCTTCGCGCTTAGCCCGCGAGTACAACAGGCCCACGCTCCTGCTCTCCGTATCCGACGGGCATTGCAAGGGCTCGGGCCGCAGCATCCCCGGGTTCGACCTGCACGCGGCCCTTCTGGGTTGCAGGGACAGCCTCGAGAGCTTCGGCGGTCACAGGCACGCAGCGGGCGTATCGCTGGCGGAGGGACGCCTGACGGAGTTCCGGGACCGGGTGGAGGAGGCCGTCGCGGCGACGCTCGGTCCCGAGGATCTGATACCGGAGGTAGAGCTGGACGCTCTGGTCACGCTCGGCGAGTGCGACTACGATCTGGTCCGCCACCTCGACCGGATGGCGCCGTTCGGGGCCGGCAACAGTGAACCGGTCTTCGGAACGCGGAGCCTCAAGCTGATTTCCGCCAGGGCCGTTGGCACCAATCACCTCAAGCTGACGGTCGCCCAGGGCGAGCGGTCGATGGACGCCATAGGTTTCGGCATGGCGGGCGCGCTCGCCGAACTGAGGGACGGAGGAGGAGTGGTTTCGCTCGCGTACGTTCTCGAGGAGAACACCTGGCGCGGACAGACGTCGCTCCAGCTCCGACTCAAGGACGTCCAGCCCGAGTACTACTGATGGCCGCTGACGAACTGGTCTCCAGTCTCCTCAGAGTCGACCCGGAGCTCGACGCCGCCGTGATCGAGCGCGCCCACCGCCGGGCGGTAGAGGCGCACAGCGGACAGCTCCGGCGGTCCGGCGAGCCTTACCACACGCACGCCGAGGAAGTCGCGGTGATCCTGACCGGACTCCGGCTCGATTCCGCGACGGTGGCCGGCGGGCTCCTCCATGACGTCCTCGAGGAGACCGACGTCACGTTGTCCGACCTGCGTCACGAGTTCGGCGACGAGATAGCCGGGCTCGTGGACGGCGTCACGAAGATCACGGGGCTCAGGTTCGCGAGCCGCGAAAGGGAGCAGGCGGAGTATTTCCGCAAGATGCTCCTCTCGGTCGTCGAGGACGTCCGCGTGATACTCATCAAGCTCGCCGACCGACTCCACAACATGCGCACGATCGCGCATCTCACCCCCGAGCAGATCGAGCGGATAGCCGGAGAGACGCGCGACATCTACGCGCCCCTCGCCGCGCGGTTCGGCATGGCGCGAATCCAGAGGGAGCTTGACGATCTGGCCTTCGAGTGTCTCGAGCCGGAGGAGGCCGAGCGCATACGCGACCTCCTGCTCACGACGAGGCCGGAGAGAGAAGCCTACATAGAGGAGATCGCGGGTCCTATCAGGGACAGGCTCGAGGGAGAGGGGGTCGCGGCGACGATCTCCGGGCGTGCCAAGCACCTCGCCAGCATCCACAGGAAGATGTCTCAGCGCGGGAAGCGCTTTGAGGAGATCTGCGACCTGATAGCGATCCGGGTCATCACCGACTCGGTCGGATCGTGCTATCGGGTACTGGGGACGGTTCACACGCTCTTCACGCCGATGCACGACCGGATCAAGGACTACATAGCGGCGCCGAAGGTGAACGGCTACAGGTCGCTGCACACGACCGTCATAGGACCTCGCGGCCACCTCGTCGAGATACAGATCAGGAGCGAGGAGATGCACGAGGAGGCCGAGGTCGGGATCGCCGCCCACTGGGCCTACAAGGAGGGCGGGCCGGGAGACAGGGAGCTCCGGGTCCGGCTGGCGTGGGTGCGGCAGCTTCTGGAGGGAAACGTCGACCTGACCGACGCGGGCGAGTTCCTGGAGGCGCTCAAGTTCGACCTGTACAGGGACGAGATATTCGTGTTCACCCCCGCCGGCGACGTCAAGCAGTTTCCGAACGGAGCCACGCCGATCGATTTCGCGTACTCGATACATACCGACGTCGGCAATCAGTGCGCCGGCGCCCGCGTGAACGGGAAGCTGGTCTCCCTGAAGCACGAGCTCGAGAGCGGCGACTCGGTAGAGATCATGACGTCGGAATCGGCACACCCCAGCGTCGACTGGCTCTCGGCGGTGGCGACGTCGAAGGCGCGAAGCAAGATCAGGCACTATCTGCGCGCCCGCGCCGACGACGAGAGCGTCGTCCTCGGCCGCAGGATACTCGACCGCGAGGTCAAGCGGCTCGGCCTCAAGAGCAAGGACGTCTCGCTCGACGATGCGTCTCAGGCCTTCGGCCTCGACAGCTCGCGCCAGCTCGCGGCGGCGCTCGGGAGGGGCGACATCCGGCCCGGAGAGCTGGAGCGCAAGCTCATGCCGGCGCCGCGGAGCCGGGGCATCGTCGACAGGATCGCGCGCAGGGTCAGAAGGCCCGAGACGGGCGTCCGGATAGAAGGCGTCGGCGATCTCATGGTCAGGTTCGCGAAGTGCTGCCAGCCCGTTCCCGGCGACCAGATCGTAGGCATCATCACGAGAGGGCGAGGCATCTCGGTCCATCGGATGGGCTGCCCGAACGCCTTCGGGCCGACGATCGACGCCGAGCACAGGATCAAGGTCGAGTGGGACGTCAGCGAGGGGCAGACATTCCCCGCGGGGTTCATAGTGAAGGGCAATCTGACCCGCGACTTCCTTGCCGACGTTTCGCGCACGATAGCCGAGCAGGGCGTGGAAGTGACGGGCGCCTCGATGACCACCGAGGACGGGGTCGTAGTGGCGCGCTTCGTCGTCTGCGTGGGTAACCTCCACCGGCTCAGGAGGCTCATGAAGACGATCGGTTCGATCAAGGGCGTGCGCTCGGTGCAGCGCAGGCGTTCGCTCAGAAGCCGCGGCTCCGCTCGATGAGGCCGGCGGCCCGGCGCCCGGAAGGAGGGCCCGCGTGAGGTCAGTTCTGCAGAGGGCGAGCTCGGCTCGCGTCACGGTCGACGGACGCGTCGTCGGTGAGATAGGGAAAGGACTCGCGGTCCTCGTCGGCGTGGCCGATGGCGACGGAGAAGAGGACGCAGCCTGGACGGCGAGGAAGATCGCCGAGCTCCGGATCTTCGAGGACGGCGACGGCAAGATGAACCTGTCTGTCGAGGACGTAGGTGGAGCGGCCCTCGTCGTCTCGCAGTTCACGCTGCTGGCGGACTGCCGAAAGGGCCGGAGGCCCAGTTTCGTCGGCGCGGCCGACCCGGACGAGGGCCGCAGGCTCTACGAGCGAGTGGCCGCTTTGCTCGAGGACCGCGGGCTTTCCGTCGCAACGGGCGTCTTCGGAGCGAGGATGCTGGTCGAGATAGAGAACGACGGTCCGGTGACGATCGTCCTGGATTCCCCGGTCCCGGGCGGCGAGGAGGGGGGACGTTGAGTTGCTCACTGGTCTCGCGCCTCATCCGGGAGACGCCGCTGATCCTAGGCTCGGGCTCGCCCAGGAGGGAGCGGATCCTCCGCGATCTCGGGCTCGACTTCTTGATCGACGCGCCGCGGATCAAGGAGAGCGTGCTGCCGGGAGAGGGGCCGCGCGAGCACGTTCTGAGGCTGGCTCTGGCCAAGGCCCGCGACGTGGCGGCGCGCCACGAACGGGGCACGGTGCTCGCGGCCGACACTATCGTGTGGTTCGACGGACGAATCCTCGGGAAGCCCGGAGGCCCCGAGGACGCCCGTCGCGTGCTGCGCGAGACGCGCGGCAGGTGGCACGAGGTCTACACCGGCGTCGCGTCCGCGCGCGCGTCCGACGGCGCGGAGGCTACGGGCTGCGAGGTCACGAGAGTGCTCATGCGCGACCTCTCCGAAGAGGAGGTCGATCTCTACGTCGAGAGCGGCGAGCCGCTCGACAAGGCCGGGTCGTACGCGATACAGGACTGCGGGTCTGCGGTCGTCACGCGAGTCGAGGGGTGTTTCTACAACGTGGTGGGGCTTCCGGTGGTCCGGGTGTGCGAGATCCTCGAAAGGATGGAGCGAGCCGCCGCGAGGAGCTGACAGGGGAAGGCCTTGCGGGACGCGCTCGCCGGCCCACGAGAGACTCATGACGGAGCCGGGGGCAGACGGAGGTTCAATTGGCAGAGGGAAACGACTCGAAGCGACAGGGTACGGGCGACCTCGAGCACCCGAGGACGATCGAGTGGCTCGGGGACCGCGTCAGGCTGATCGACCAGACGTGCCTGCCGGGCCGGCTGGTGCGGAAGGAGATAACCGACTACCGCGAGCTGGCGGAGTCGATCCGGCGACTCGAGGTGAGAGGAGCGCCCGCCATAGGCGTGGCCGGCGCCATGGGGCTTGCGCTCGCCGGCCTCGAGAGCGAGGCTGGGGACTTCGAGGAGCTGTTGCGCGACGTGAAAGAGGCAGCAGAGCACCTCGCCGGCACGCGGCCGACCGCCGTCAATCTCCGCTGGGCCGTCGACCGGGTCCTGAGGAGCGCTACGAGCGAAGCCGGCGGCGACCCGGAGGCCCTGAGGGCCGCGCTCGTCGACGAAGCGCTCGCGCTCACCGAGGAGGACCGCGAGCTGTCTCGCTCGATAGGCCGCCATGGAGCCGCGCTTCTCTCGGACGGAGACACCGTTCTCACGCACTGCAACGCCGGAGGACTCGCGACGGCGGAGTACGGAACCGCTCTCGCGGTCGTCTACGCCGCCGTAGAGGACGGGAAGACGATCAGCGTCTTCGCGGACGAGACGCGCCCGCTCCTTCAGGGAGCCCGCCTGACCGCGTGGGAGCTCGGGGAACGGGGCATAGACGTGACGCTTCTGGTCGACAGCGCGGCCGCGTCCGCCATGTCGCGGGGATGGATCGACAAGGTGATCGTCGGCGCGGACCGCATAGCCGCGAACGGAGACGTCGCGAACAAGATCGGGACGATGCCGCTCGCCCTCTCCGCCAGGCGCTTCGACGTGCCCTTCTACGTCGCCGCTCCGTTCTCCACACTGGACGCCGGCCTCGCCTCCGGCAGTGAGATACCGATCGAGGAGCGATCTCCAGAGGAGGTGACGACCTTCGGGGGCGTCTGCACGGCGCCTGAGGGTGTCCGCGTCTACAACCCCGCCTTCGACGTGACGCCGGCCGGGCTTGTCAGCGCCATCATCACAGACTCCGGCGTCTTTCGACCCCCCTACGGAGAGACCCTGTTCGCCGGCGGGCGGGGGGGCAGGGCCTGATCTTGCGGGAGGCGGAGTCTACGGGCTGTCCGGGCTCCTGAGAGGCTGAGTCGCTCTCGGGCTTGACAGCCCCGCGGTGGCTTGCTAAACTCTTCTATTCTTGATCGGCAAGTACAGATACGAACCGGGCTCTACCGGCGTGTCGCGTCGGACGACGGGCATGAACGGCCCGGATCGCAGTTCGGAGGATTGAGCAAATGCAGACTCGCGTTACCAGGGCCTCGGACGTCGAGCGCAAGCACTACGTGATCGACGCGGACGGCCTGGTGCTCGGCCGCCTCGCCTCGAGGGTGGCACAGCTTCTGAGGGGCAAGGGCAAGGTGAACTTCGCTCCGAACCTGGACATGGGTGATTTCGTGATCGTGGTGAACGCCGAGAAGATCAGACTGACGGGCAACAAGATGGATCAGAAGGTCTACTTCCGGCACAGCGGATACCCGGGCGGTGCGAAGTTCAAGACGGTGAAGAGGTTGATGGAAGAGAATCCGGAGGAAGTGGTGCGTAAGGCGGTCCGCGGAATGCTCCCGAAGTCTAGGCTCGGACGGAAGATGCTCCGGAAGCTCCGCGTCTACTCCGGCCCGGACCACCCTCATCAGGCACAGAAACCGGAGACGTTGTCCGTCTAGCGCGTGCCGGTCCCCACCGGATCGGCGGAAGGAGCAAGAGGGATGTCCAACGATGTGAACGCGGTAGGCAGGCGCAAGGAGTCCGTCGCCCGCGTGCGCCTCGTCCCGGGGACGGGGCAGAGGACAGTGAACGGGAAGCCGATCGACGACTACTTCCCGCGGAAGACGACGATCGATCAGGTCGTACATCCGCTGGAGGTGACGTCGACGTCGGACCGCTACGACGTTCACGCGAGTGTCAGGGGAGGGGGCATAATCGGGCAGGCGGGAGCCGTGAGGCTGGGCATCGCGAGAGCGCTCGTCAGCATCGACGAGAGCTACAGGAAGCCGCTGAAGCAGGCGGGCCTCCTGACGCGCGACCCGAGGACGAAGGAACGCAAGAAGTACGGACAGAAGAAGGCCCGCAAGCGCTTCCAGTTCTCGAAGCGCTAGACAGGGACTTCGCAGGCGGCCGGGCCCTGAGCCCGCGACCGCAAATCTAGCACGCGGCCGGACGCGAGCGGGGGTCCGCGGCTCTGTGGCACGGGGCGCGGCCCGTTCGGGGGCGATGGCCGCGGTGGACACCAAAACCACTGCAGGGAGGTAGTGCCGACACCATGAACGTACCCGATATGCAGACGCTGCTGGAGGCCGGGGCGCACTTCGGCCACCAGACCCGCCGCTGGAATCCCAACATGAAGCCCTTCATCTTCATGAAGCGCAACGGGATTCACATCATCGACATCGCGAAGACGATCGAGTGCATGAAGGAGGCCGGCGAGGCGATCGCCTCGGCCGTGAAGAGCGGTCAGAAGATGCTCTTCGTTTGCACGAAGCGTCAGGGCAAGGCGATCGTACGGGAAGAGGCGGAGCGATGCGGCATGCCGTTTGTCACCGAGCGGTGGCTGGGCGGCACGCTGACCAACCTCCGCACGATCCGCCAGAGCGTTCGCCGTCTCGAGGACATCGAGAAGATGTCGGAGGACGGAACGTACGATCTGCTGGCCAAGAAGGAAACGCTTCTACTCGAACGAGAGAAGGGCAAGCTCCTCAAGGTCCTCGACGGCATAAGGCACATGGAGCGGCTGCCGGGTCTCGTGTTCATTATCGACACGCGCAAGGAGCGCATAGCCCTCAACGAAGCGAACAAGCTGGGGTTGGGGGTCGTCGGGATATGCGACACGAACGCCGACCCGGATCGCTGCGACTACCCGATTCCGGGTAATGACGACGCTCTGCGCTCGATCCGCCTCTTCGCTTCGTTCGCCGCCGACGCCGTGCTCGGAGCGCGGGCCGCCGAGCTGGAGGGTAAAGAGGCGACTCCCGGCGAAGAGCAGGCCAGCACCGAGCAGGCCGGTGCCGCGGCGTAGCGCGACAGCGCGAACCGGGCACGCCTGAAACGAAGCCGGCCGGCGCAGTGATCGTCGGGCGCGCCGCAGCGGAGCCAACCAGGAAGCACGAGTCCACGGAGAGGTCAATGCAGATCACAGCATCACAGGTCAAGGAGTTGCGTGAGAAGACGGGCGCCGGGATGATGGACTGCAAGCTGGCGCTGCAGAAGGCGGGCGGTGACATAGACAAGGCGGTGGAAGACCTGCGCAAGAGCGGGATCCTGAAGGCCGAGAAGAAGGCCGAGAGGGCGACCGGCGAGGGCATGATCGGCTCCTACGTGCACGCCGGGTCGAAACTCGCCGTGCTGGTCGAGATCAACTGCGAGACCGACTTCGCCGCCAGGAGCGATCAGTTCCAGGCCTTCGCGAAGGACATCGCCATGCACGTCGCCGCGCAGAATCCGCTCGTCGTGTCCCGCGAGGAGGTACCGGAGGCGCTTGTCGCCAAGGAACGCGACATCTACCGCGAGCAGGCGGTCAAGGAGGGGAAGCCCGAGAAGGTCGTCGACAAGATCGTGGACGGCAAGCTCGAGAAGTACTTCTCCGAGATCTGCCTCATGGAGCAGCCTTACGTCAAGGACACGGACATCACGATCGAGGAGTTCCTCAAGCAGACGATAGCGACACTCGGCGAGAACATACGGATCAGGCGATTCGTTCGCATGAAGCTCGGAGAGACTCAGGAGAAGTCGCCGGCAGATGCCAGCGCTTAAGAGGGTCATCGTCAAGGTCAGCGGCCAGGCGCTGGCCGGAGAGGACGGCCAGCCCGTGTCGAGAGACGCGGCGGGGCGTCTGGCGCTGGAACTCAAGGCGGCCGTGGACGCGGGCTCGCAGGTGGGATGTGTCGTCGGCGGTGGCAACATCGTGCGCGGAGCTGTGGCCGAGGGTCGCGGGGCGGACCGCGTCACCGCGGACCTCATGGGCATGACCGCCACGATCGTGAACGGCCTGGCCTTGCGGGAAGCGCTCGAGGACGTCGGACAGCGGGCGTCCGTCATGAGCGCGATCGAGCTGGGACGGGTCGTGACGCCTTTCGAGGTCCGGTCCGCAGACAGGATGCTGTCAGAAGGGGAGGTCGTCGTCTTAGTAGCGGGGACCGGCAACCCCTTCTTCTCGACCGACACCGCCGCCACCCTGCGCGCGTGCGAGCTTTCGGCAGACGCGCTCATCAAGGCGACAAACACCGACGGCGTCTACGATTCAGATCCCGCCACGAACCCGGACGCCCGTCGCTACGATTCGCTCACCTATATGGAGGTCATAGAACGCAAGCTCGCGGTAATGGACATGACCGCGGTCTCGCTCGCACGTGAGAAGAACCTGCCGATCGTCGTCATCGCCCTGGCAGAGCCGGGCGGGATAGCGAAGGCGGTGACGGGCGAGCCCATAGGTACCAGCGTCAAGGGGGTCTAGTCGATGATGGAGGCACTGTTCGCCGAGACGCGGGAACGAATGGAGAAGGCCGTCGACGCGGTCCGGAGGGAGTTCGCCAAGATCCGCACGGGCAAGGCCACCGTGTCGCTTCTCGACGGAGTCAAGGTCGAAGCCTACGGCAGCACTGTCCCGCTGAGGCAGGTGGCCAACATAAGCGTTCCCGAGGCCCGGCTCCTCGTCGTGCAGCCGTGGGACAAGAAGCTCCTGGGCGACATCGAGAAAGCGATCCAGGCCGCCGATCTCGGTCTGAATCCTTCCAACGACGGCAATATCATCAGGGTCCCCATTCCGCCGCTGACCGAGGAGCGGCGCAAGGAGCTGGTTCGCCACGTCCACAAGCTGGCCGAAGAGGGACGGGTCGCCGTGAGGAACGTCAGGCGCGACGTCAACGAGACTCTGAAGGAGATGCAGAAGAACGGCGACATCTCGGAGGACGAGTATCACAGGGCCCATGACAAGACGATCCAGGAGATGACTGACGAGTCTACTCACGAGATAGACGCCGCCCTCGCAGCCAAAGAGGCGGAGTTGATGGAAGTGTAGTTGCTTCTGGTTCTGGCGGTGCGGTTCACTCCTCAGGAGGTACGGACATGGCTTACGTGATCACCGACGACTGCACGACCTGCGGGGCCTGCATCAGTGTCTGCCCCGTCGAGGCGATCTCCGAGGGCGAGGACAAGTACAAGATAGACCCCGACACGTGCACCGACTGCGGTCTCTGCGCCGACGAGTGCCCGTTCGACGCTATCAAGCAGGGCTAGCGCGCGTTCGGGGCCCTTCGCGGGAGGAGACGAGGAAGAGGACGGCGGGCGGCGCGCGCCCGCCGTCTCTCGGTTTCTGAGGGGTGAGGTTGAGCCTTGATTAGAGGAAGAGGCGCACGAGTGGAGCGTGAACTGCCGGCCGCGGAACGTCTGCCCCGGCACGTCGCGATCATCATGGACGGAAACGGCAGGTGGGCGAGGAAACGCGGCCTTCCGCGGGCCGCCGGCCACGCCGCTGGCCGCTCCGCCGTGCGCGACGTGGTCATCGCGAGCGCGGAAGCGGGGCTGGATGAACTCACGCTCTACACGTTCTCCATGGAGAACTGGAATCGTCCCAGGAAGGAAGTGGCCGCCCTGATGCATCTGCTCGACCAGACCCTGGCAGAGCAGGTGGCGGAGATGGACGAGAACAACATCCGCCTGAACGCGATGGGCAGGATCGATCTCCTTCCGAAGTACGCGCGGACCAGACTCGAGCGCTCGATCGACGAGCTTTCCGGAAACGACGGCCTCAGGCTCAACCTGGCCATATCCTACGGGGGGCGGGCCGAGATCATGGACGCCGTCAGGGCGGTAGCGGGCCTCGTCGAGTCGGGCAGGATCCGGCCGGCCGACATAGACGAGGAGGAGCTGAGAAGCCACTTCTACACGCCCGACCTCCCGGACCCTGACCTTCTGATAAGGACGAGCGGGGAGAGCCGGATCAGTAACTTCCTGCTGTGGCAGATAGCCTACACGGAGCTCTACATAACCGACGTCCTGTGGCCGGATTTCGGAAGGAAGCACCTCTTCGAAGCTCTGGCCGACTACGCGAAGCGAGAGCGCCGGTTCGGACGCGTGTCCGATCAGCGCAGAGGCAGGGGCGTCTCCGATGGCTCCTGAGAGGAAGCAGCTCACGATGCGACTGCTCACGGCCGCCGTGGGCGTTCCCGCCGTGATCGTCTGCTCTCTGGTGGGAGGCTATCCGTTCATCCTCGCCATCAACTTCGTGATCGGACTCGGCCTGTACGAGTTCTACAGGATGCTCGAGTCCAAGGGGATCAAGCCGTATAAGACCGTGGGGGTCGTGGCCGGCCTCGTGGTCGCCTGGTACGTGTATTTCCAGGGCGGGTTCTTCTCCAGCCTCTTCATCACGCTGGTGCTTCTGACCATCATGGTGCTCGAGCTCTTCCGGAGAGACGGAGAGCTGGCGGTCTACCACATATCGTCGACGATCTTCGGCGTGTTCTACGTGGGCTGGCTCGGGAGCCACGTCATCCTCCTGCGGCAGTTGGGAGAGGGGTTCCCCGGCGACGATCGCGGCGGGTTCTTCGTCATCCTGGCGTTCGCGCTGGCCTGGGGTTCCGACACGGGCGCCTACTTCGTCGGGCACGCGATCGGGCGCCGCAAGCTGTTGCCGCGGGTCAGCCCGGCCAAGTCTGTAGAGGGGGCGATCGGCGGGCTGCTCTTCGGAGCGCTCGCCGCCGTGATCGCCAGAATCTCATTCGCGCCGTTTCTGTCATGGCTCGACGTCCTGGCGCTGGGGCTCGTCTCACCCGTGATGGCGACACTGGGAGACCTGGTCGAGTCTCTCATGAAGCGCGATGTGAAGATAAAGGACACATCCAACGCGCTGCCCGGGCACGGCGGCATGCTCGACAGGTTCGACAGCGTCCTGTTCGTCGCCCCCTTCGTCTACTACTATCTGCGCTTCATCGTGATGGGCAAGTTCTGATCGGCGAGGATCCGCGGTTCGCGCAACCCCGTGGCTTCCCCAGGCCGGAGGCGCCTTGGCTCACCGGAAGAAGAGAATCGCCCTTCTCGGCTCGACCGGCTCTATCGGCCGCGGCGTACTCGACGTGGTCGCAAAGAACCGTGAACGCTTCGAGATCGCCTCGCTATCGGCGTGGACCAGCCTGGAGCAGCTCTCAAGGCAGGTGGACGTGACTGGAGCCGGGCGGGCCGTCGTCGGTCCCGGCGGGGCCGCCCGACTGGAAGTCCCTTCAGGGGTGACGGTCGACGAGGGCGCGGAAGCGCTGGAGGCGCTTGCTTCCGATCCGGACGTGGATCTCGTGGTCAACGCGATCGTGGGGTCGAGCGGGCTGCGCCCGACTGTCGCCGCGCTGACGGCGGGGAAGCGGCTGGCGCTGGCCAACAAGGAGTCGCTGGTCGCCGCCGGCGAGCTTGTGATGGGGCTGGCCCGGGAGGGCGGCGGGGAACTCCTGCCGGTCGACAGCGAGCACAGCTCGATCTTCCGCTGTCTTCGCGGCACGCCGGGAGACGAAGTCGACTCGCTCGTTCTGACGGCATCCGGGGGGCCGCTTCGCGATCGCCCTCTGGAGGAGCTCAGGGAGGCCGGTCTCGATGAGGTTCTCGCTCACCCGACCTGGGAAATGGGCGAGAAGGTCACCGTCGACTCGGCGAGCCTCGCCAACAAGGCCATGGAGGTCATCGAGGCGCGCTGGCTCTTCGACATGCCCTTCGACAGGATCGGAGCGGTCATACACCGCGAGTCGATCGTGCACTCGCTGGTCCGGCTGGTAGACGGCAGCATGCTCGCCCACCTGGGCCAGCCCGACATGCGCGTTCCGATACAGTACGCACTCTTCTACCCGGACGTGCCTGAGCGCGCGTTCGAGTACTGCGGTCTCGCGGAGCTCGGTGCGCTGCACTTCGAGCCGGTCGACGAGCGCCGGTATCCCTGCTTCGGTCTCATCCTCCAGGCGGGGAGGGAAGGGGGAACCGCGCCCGCCATCGCGGCGGCCGCCGACGAGACGGCCGTGGAGGCCTTCACGGCCGGGTTCGTAGGCTTCGGCGACATTCCCCGGATCATAGAGCGCACCCTCCGGGACGTTCCCCCGGGCGCGGCCGACGGCCTCGAGGCGATCCTCGCGGCCGACGCGGAGGCGCGCTCGGTGGCCGGGGGACTGACGGGGAAGCCCGGAGGCGTTGACCACAACTGAGTTTCACGAGGGAGTGTCTTCCAGATGCTCATCTTCTACATACTCGCCGCTGTGCTGATCGGCATCCTCATAATCGTGCACGAGCTCGGGCACTTCGCCGCCGCCCGCGCGTCCGGAGTGACCGTCGAGCGCTTCTCGATCGGGTTCGGGCGGAAGCTCGTGTCGATCAAACGCGGTGACACCGAGTACGTGATCTCTCTGGTGCCGCTGGGGGGATACGTCAAGATGGCGGGCACCGACGTCTCGGAGCATCCTGTCGGCGAGTCGCCCGGTCCCGACACGTTCCCCGGAAAGCCGGTCGGCCTCCGGGCCGTTATCGTGGCCGCGGGCCCGCTCGCCAACGTCCTGTGGGCGTTCCTGGTGTACGTCGGGATCGTGTGGATCGGGGGCGCGACCGTGTTCGGAGTCGACGCCCCGGTCGTGGGCTACGTCACAGAGGAATCGCCCGCCGCGGAGGCGGGAGTGGCGGTGCTCGACACGATCTTGTCCGTCGAGGGACAGCCGGTCGAGAGCTGGACCGAGCTCAAGCGGGGCATCACGTCGGCCGATACCGAGGACGGCGTGAGTCTCGAGATCGCGCGGCCCGGCGAGGAGGGGACGCTCTCGCTCGTGCTGGACGCGCGCCCGGACTCGGCGACGGGCGAGGTGACGATCGGCGTGGCCGGCTACGTGCCGGCGCTGGTGGGCAACGTGATGAAGGGGAGCCCGGCCGACCAGGCGGGCCTGCGCAAGGGCGACCGAGTGACCGCGGTGGGCGGCAGACGCGTGAGGAGTTGGTTCGAGCTGTCGGCGCTCGTATCGGAGAGCGCCGGTAGCGAACGCACGATCTCCTGGGAGCGAGAGGGCGAGACGATCTCCGCGTCGATAGCGACCGACGACCCCGGACGGGACGTGGAGCCGACCGATCTTGCGGCTCTGGGTGAGATGGTGGGGATCACGCCGTCGTTCGAGGTCGAGGACGTAGGCTTCGGAGAGGCCCTGGCGTCCGCGGGCGGCTACGTGGTCTTCATGACGCGCGAGATAGGCCGGGTCTTCTGGCTCATGGTCACGCAACGGATCTCCATGGACATCATCGGCGGGCCTATCCGGGTCGTCCAGATGGCGAGCGACAGCGCCCGATGGGGAGCAAGCTCGTTCTTCGGGTTCATGGCGTACCTGAGCCTGAACCTTGCGATCATCAACCTGCTGCCGTTGCCCATACTCGACGGGGGCCATCTCCTGCTGCTCGGCCTGGAGAGGGTCCGGCGCAAGAGCCTCTCGGAGCGGGCGCTTCTGATCTGGCAACAGGTGGGGCTCATTTTCTTCATCGGCCTCGCGCTCTTTCTCCTCCTGCGCGACCTGCTGTTGCTCCGCTGACCGAAGGCGTTTGAAGAACCGCGCCGCCCGGCCCGTCTCAGTCTACGTGGGGCCGCGCCGGCCTGGCGGCGTCGGGCGCCGTGGTTCAGTTGACAGACCCCCCGACGGGACCTAGAATGCCGTACATGAAGAAGGAAAGTCGCATCCACGCGTGTCTGCGCGTGCTCCTCGCGGCGGCGCTTGTGCTGTGCGCCGCCTCCGGCGCCGGCGCCACTCAGTTCGGTCGCAACAAGGTCCAGTACCGCACCTTCGACTGGAAGATCGTCCAGACCGAGCACTTCGACGTCTACTTCTACGAAGGGTGCGAGGACCTCGCCGACGCCGCCGGCCTCATAATCGAGCAGGCGAACGCGGACTACGAGCGCGTGCTCGGCCATGAGCTGACCACGGTCATCCCCGTGATCCTGTACGCCTCCCACAACGAGTTCCAGCAGACGAACGTCACTTACACGCACATAGACGAGGGAGTGGGGGGCTTCACCGAGCTCTTCAAGAACCGCGTCGTCGTCCCCTTCACAGGCTCCTACGACGACTTCAGGCACGTGCTCTACCATGAGCTGGCCCACGTCTTCATGTTCGATATCGTCTACGGCGGCCTGGTCGAGTCGGTCGTGAGGAAGGCGTATACGAACCCTGTGCCCCTCTGGTTCACGGAGGGTCTGGCCGAGTATGTCTCCCAGGGCTGGGACAGCGAAGCCGAGATGATCATGCGCGACCTGACGATCGCGGACGCCGTCGTCCCTCTCGAGTACCTCTACGGCGGCTACCTGGTCTACAAGGAGGGGCAGGCGGTCCTCAACTTCATCGCCGAACGCTATGGCGAGCCGAAGGTCGCCGAGATCGTAAGGGGTATCGCGAAGAGCCACGATCTGGATCGCGCTCTCAAGGAGGGCATCGGGCTCGCCACGCCGGAGCTGTCGAAGGAGTTCGACCGGTGGCTCAAGGCCAGGTACTGGCCGGAGATCGCAGAGCGGGGACGCGCCGAGGACGTGGCCACGCTCGTGACCAACCACGGTAAGGATGGCTCCTACCTGAACCGGGGGCCGGCGATCTCGCCGGGCGGCGAGCGCGTCGTCTACATCTCGGACAGGAGCGGCTACGCCGACGTCTATCTGGCGTCGGCCCTCGACGGGGAGCGGTTCAGGAAGCTGGTGAACGGAGAGCGCTCGCGCGAGTTCGAGGCCCTGCATCTCCTGAGGGCTGGCTTCTCCTGGTCGCCGGACGGCGGCCGTATCTGCTTCATGACCAAGGCCGGCGGGTCCGACGCGCTGCACATAATCGACTCGGGGACCGGTCGTGTGGAGAAGACCGTCAGGTTCCCGCTGGACGGGCTCTTCACGCCGTCGTGGTCGCCCGACGGAGAGCGGATCGTGTTCGTCGGCACGAAGGACGGCGCGTCGGATCTGTATCTGACCGACGTGGAGAGCGGCGAACTCAGGAGGCTCACCGACGACTTCCACGACGAGCGCGACCCCGAGTGGTCGCCCGACGGGAAGACGATCGCGTTTTCGTCGGACCGCGACTCGCCGAAGAGCGCGGGGTTCGCCCGACGGTACGACCTGTACACTATCGACCCGGTGACGCTCGATGTCCGCAGGATCACATCGGCGCCAGGCAACGAGAGCGGCCCGGCGTGGTCGCCCGACGGGACGATGCTGATCTACTCGTCCGATCGCTCGGGCACGCCGCAACTCCACGTCGCCGATCTCGCGCGCGGACTCTCGGCGAGAGCTACAGACTTCATAGGGGGCGCCGAGGCTCCGAGCTGGTCCGTCCGGGGCGACCGGCTTGCCTTCTCCTACTACGGGAAGGGCGGTTGGGACGTGGCGACGGTCAAGGACCCGCTGGGGGTCTTCTCGCCGGTCATCCGCAAGACCGGCTGGTACTCGAGCGTAGGCTCCGCGCCCGCGCAGGGTGCCGGTCCCCGAAGGCCCGGAGCGCAGCCGAGCCGGGATGAGTACGCGGCCGCCGGCGACACCACGGGAAACGGGTCCGGCCGAGACGCTGCGAACGACGGCGCGTCGACCGGCGAGAGGGGCGATGGCGCCTGGAAGGAGATCAGAGACGACTACGCGGAGGCGCCGCCCGAGCCGCGCGCGGCCGAGGACGCAGAGCCCGACGCGGACGGATCCGAGGGGGAGGACCGGGAGGGGGAGAAGGACGAGTCGGAGAGCGAGTCGGTGCGCAAGGTCCGCGAGACGTTTCGCGCCGCCCAGAACTCGACGCCCGGGGACTACAGCGGCCCGTTCGTGGAAGATGACGACCGCATGCCCGGCTCGGTCGAACGATACAAGCCGCGGTTCTCTCCTGACTGGATAAGCGGGGGCGTCGCCTATACGTCAGGCTACGGCCTCTCCGGCGCGGCGCAGATAGCGATCAGCGACGTTCTGGGCAACCATCGCTTCTACCTGGCGTCGGATTTCTTCACGAGCATAGAGAGCAGCAACTTCTACGTCCTCTATGAGCACCTGGCGAGACGGATCAACTACTCGCTGGGGGTCTACAACTTCAAGGAATACTACTACTCGGACCGGACCCGGCTCGGCGAGGACCTTGGCGAGAAGAGGTACTTCACCGAGCGAAGCTACGGGCTCTCCGCGGGACTGTCGTACCCGTTCAGCAAGTTCAGCCGGCTCGAGCTGGACGTGTCGGCGCTCTCGCTCGACAGGCAGTTCGCCGAGGAGAACGAGATCGGCCAGGTCGAGCTCACGGAGGAGAAGGTCGCTCACTCGCTCGTCGTGCCCAGCCTGCGGCTGGTGAACGATACGACTCTCTGGGGCTCGGTGGGTCCCATGAGCGGCGGGCGTTCCTCGATCGCGCTGTCCCGGGCGTGGGAGCCCTCCGGCGACTTCGAGTACCTGACGGCCATAGCGGACGCGAGACGGTATCTGCGCATGGGCTCGCGCCACAGCCTGGCGCTCAAGCTCGTGGCGGCGCGTTCCTCCGGCCGAAACGCTCAGAGCTTCTTCGTCGGGGGCGTGAACAGCCTCCGCGGCTACGAGGACTTCGAGTTCAGCGGGCGCAATCTGGGGCTTGTGAACGTCGAGTTCAGGTTCCCCTTCATAGACCGCCTCCAGATCGCCTCGCCGATTCCGTTGTCCCTCTGGGGGCTTCGTGGAGTGATGTTCCTGGACGCCGGCGCGGTCTGGGACGACCACTTCAGAGGCGTCGAGAAGACGGACGCCACCCGCCTCAGGGACATCAAGGCGGGATTCGGGTTCGGAGTGCGCATGCGGGTCGCCTTCTTCGTCGTCCGCGTCGATCGCGCCTGGCAGACCGACTTCCACGAGACGGGCGCGGCCACCACACATTTCGCGCTCGGAGCGGAGTTCTGACCGACTGATCCGATTCAGGCGGCCCCGCGGTACCTTCCGTCGCCGCCCCATCCCCGAGAGGTCCACGCACATGCCCGAGGCTCCCGAGAAGAGCGGGAAGCGCGCGCCTTCGCCGACCGCGCTCGACGGGCTGAACTCCGTCCAGGAGTCCGCCGTGCGCCACGACGGCGGCCCTCTGCTGGTCCTGGCCGGCGCCGGCAGCGGCAAGACGCGCGTGCTCACCCGACGCATAGCCTGGCTCATCCTCGAGCGCGGTGTGAGCCCCCGCAGAATCCTCGCCGTCACGTTCACGAACAAGGCCGCGGAGGAGATGCGACGCCGGGTCGCCGAGCTGATCGGAGACGACGCCTCTCTTGTCTGGATGGGCACCTTCCATTCGATCTGCGCCCGCATCCTGAGAGTCGAGTGCGCCTGGGGCTGGTGGACGGCCTCGTTCTCGATCTACGACGAGACCGATCAGACGAACCTCATCAAGGAGTGCATGAAGAAAGTCGGCGTGGCCGAGTCATCGTTCGCGCCGCGGAGCATCCTGAATGCGATATCGCGGGCGAAGGACAGGCTGCTCGCAGCCGACGCCTACTCCGGCCTTTCGGGGGGGTTCTTCGAGGAGTGCGTCGCGAAGGTCTACCGCGAGTACGAGCGCGCGCTGGCCGAGAACAACGCGTTCGACTTCGACGACCTCATCATGAAGACCGTCCAGCTTCTCAGAGGAAACCCTCCCGTCCTCGACGCCTACGCCGGCAGGTTCGAGCATGTGCTCGTCGACGAGTACCAGGACACGAGCCACGCGCAGTATGAGCTCGTGAACCTTCTGTCCTCCGGCAGCCGCAACCTGTGTGTCGT
Organism: Candidatus Effluviviaceae Genus IV sp.; assembly: GCA_014728245.1. Lineage (GTDB taxonomy): Bacteria > Joyebacterota > Joyebacteria > Joyebacterales > Joyebacteraceae > WJLY01. The sequence continues at coordinate 958 of WJLY01000014.1, read as the reverse complement.
GGGAGACGACGACCAGTCGATCTACGGGTGGCGCGGGGCCGACATCACCAATATCCTGGACTTCGAGCGCGACCATCCGGACGCCACCGTGCTTCGCATGGAGCAGAACTACAGATCGACCGGGCGCATCCTGTCCGCGGCTCACGACGTGGTGAGCCGCAACCTGCGGCGAAAAGACAAGAAGCTCTGGACGGAGAGAGACGCCGGCCGGAGGCCGCGGCTGTGCGTGGCGCCCAGCGAGTACAGGGAGGCGGACCTCATAAGGGATACCATCGTCGAGAGGATGCGGGACCAGGGGTTTTTCTGTCGCGACTTCGCGGTGCTCTACCGCACGCACGCGCAATCGAGAGTGATCGAAGACTCGCTGCGCCGCGCGGGCATCGCCTACGACATCGTGGGCGGCGTCCGGTTCTACGAGAGGGCGGAGGTCAAGGACGCGCTGGCGTACCTCCGCGTCGTCGACAACCCGGCGGACACGGTGAGCCTGCGCAGGATCATTAACGTCCCGCCGAGACGCGTCGGGGAGAAGACGCTCGAACGGCTGGAGGCCGCCGCCGAGGCGAACGGGCGGCCTCTTCTCGACGTCGTGACAGACCCCGCCGCCGTCGAGGGAGTGCCCCCGGCGGCTCGGGAATCGCTGGGGGAGCTGGCCGGAATGCTGGAGCGGGCGCGCGCGGAGTCGGTCGAGGGCGGCGCCGACGAGGTCCTGGCCGGGATCCTGGAGACGTCAGGCTATCTGGACTGGCTTCGCGGGCGCAGCGACGACCAGGCCGTGGAGAGGGCGGCGAACGTCGAGGAGCTACTCTCCGCTGCTGTCGAGTTCGTCGACATGAGCGACGATCCGTCTCTCCGGGCTTTCCTGTCGCAGGTCTCCCTGGTGGCCAACATCGACAAGTGGGAAGACAGGGCGAACGCCGTATCGCTCATGACGCTGCACAACGCCAAGGGCCTCGAGTTC
>WJLY01000119.1 GCA_014728245.1 Candidatus Effluviviaceae Genus IV sp. | reverse complement strand
GGGTCCTGCGTTACGTGCGGTGGCCGGAGGTCTTGAGCGCGGCCCCTCAGGTTGTCTATTCCACAACGTCGTCGCCTACTCCACCACGTCCATGAGCGCGAGCATCTCCCGCACGGCCAGCTCCATTCCCACGGAGACCGCCCTCGAGACGATGCTGTGTCCGATGCTCAGCTCCGCAAGCTCGCGGATCGCGGCCACCGGCTGTACGTTGCGGTAGGTGATACCGTGCCCCCCGTGCGGGAAGAGCCCCATCTCACGCGCCGCGATCGCGGCCACTCTGATCCTCTCGAGCTCCCTTTCCGCGTTCTCGGGCGTCTTTGCCTCGGCGTAGACGCCCGTGTGAAGCTCCACGATGTGGGCGCCGACCGCCTTTGCGCGCTCGACCTGCACGACGTCGGGATCGACGAATATGCTCACGTCGACGCCGTCGGCCGAGAGGGCGTCTACAGCGCTCCTGACCTCCTTCTCCTCCCTGACGACGTCGAGTCCACCCTGCGTCGTGAGCTCTCCCTCACCTTCCGGCACGAGCGTACACATGTCGGGCCCGACCCGCCTCGCGACTGCGACCATCTCCTCACATGCCTTCATCTCCAGGTTGAGGACTCCCGCCACGGTCTCGCGCAGCACCTCCACGTCCCGGTCCTGGATGTGCCTCCTGTCTCCACGCAGATGTACGGTCACGCCGCAAGCCCCCGCGAGTTCCGCGAGCACGGCGGCCCAGACCGGATCCGGCTCGTCGGCCATCCTGGCCTGCCTTATGGTGGCCACGTGGTCGACGTTTACTGAGAGCCTCATTGTGGCTTGCTCCTTCCAGTTATGTGACTGCGCCCGGAGCGTATCGCCTGTCCGTCGCCGGGCACGCGGCGGCGCCCGCGGCGTATCGCCTGCCCTTCGCCGGGTACGCGGCGGCCCCGGGGCATCGGGACGGATTTGTGACAGGCGCCGGAGGCGACGCGCAGGGCCTCACTCGGCGAGCTCCGAGACGAGAACGAACTCGATCCCCCGTGCCTGCATTTCGGGGATCTCGGAGCGGAGCGCCTCCAGCGTCTCGGGATGGGGATGACCGATCCCTACGCCGAACCCGCGCTTGCGCGCTATCTCCTCGAGGGCCGCGAGCTGTGAGTGTACATCCACCCGGCCCTCCTCATCCAGCAGGCTGTCTATGAACATGTTGTTGCGAACGGTGGGGACCCCGGCGTTCCTCGCCGCGGCGTAACCCTCGGACGCCGGCGTCGTCATGCTGTCGACGTAGAACATGCCTCGCGCCGACACCGCCGCCGCGACCGTGCTCATCCTGGCCCTGTCGCGGCAGAACGACGATCCCATGTGGTTGTTGGCCCCGACGGCGCCGGGCACCTGATCCAGGGCCGCGTCGACCCGTTCCCTGTTCTCCCAGTGGCTGTGCTCGAGCAGAAGGGCGCCCTCTCCGGGATCGACCTCTGGATAATCGGCGGGCTCCATCGGCAGATGGGCCAGCACCTCGACGCCCGCCTCGCGGGCCTCCCGCGCCAGAACCTCGCAGTACGGGGTTCCGGGAAGAATGGATACCGAGACGGGGAAGTCTAGAGACAGCAAGCCCTCGACCACCTCTCCGCGATTGTAGCCCAGGTCGTCTATGAGGATGGCAATCCTGATCCCGCCGTCCCGGCCCGTCTCGCGATCCGGGGGCTCGTGCGATTCCCTGAGGATGATGTGATGGGTCTCGACCCCGCCCACCCCCAGCCGCATGTCGAGCGTGAGCGAGCCCCTCCAGTCCGGGCCGGACTCCGTCACTCTGATCACGTGGCCGCCCGACGATCGAACCGCCTCGGTGATGCCCGCGTTGCAGTAGAAGATGCCTAGACCGTGGGGAATGCGTCCCCTCTTCTCCCAGGACACCCACGCGCCGGTCTCGTCTTCCTCTTCCTCGGAGGCGCTCGACACGTCCAGGATCCCGAGGCGTATGAGCCTCGCGTCTATCGCATCGTTGAGCGCCTCCGCGCTCTCCGTCAGGTCCCGCGGGCCGAAGAGGTCTGCGCGAAGGGATGTCCACGCTCCGCTCTGAGAGAGCTCAAGCGCGATGAGCAGCGCCACGACCACGAGCGCCGCCGCAACGAGATACAGCCTCGTGAGGGCGAGCGCGCGCGCGCGCCTTTCGATTACCGACTTCTTCGATCTTCCTCTGGGCATCGACGGGACTCCAGGGCGGGAAGAGGAATCGAGCGGGCTCACGCGAGATTCTAGGCTCGGGCGGCCGGGCAGTCAAGAAGGCCGCTCGAAGGCGGGGCCGCGGGGGGCAAAAAGTGCGGGGAGCGATGCTCCGCTCCCCGGCGTCATTGTCTTCTTCGTGTACGGTTCGGCGCTACGGGCGAGCCCGTTCCGTCACCGGAACATCGCCTTCAGCTCGCTCACAGATACTCTGTCCGCGTTCCCGTCGGCGGGCGCCCGGCCTCCCGGGTCCTCCTCGAGATCCCACCACTCTATGATCTCCCAGAGCGTTTCTCCGTCCGGACCGGTCTCGTTCGGGTCGATCTGGAAGACGAACTCCTGGTCGGCGTTCGCCAGAAGCGTCAGGTCGCCAACCGTCACCCTGAGGTCGGTCTCCTCCTTGTGCGTATATCTGTCATCGGACGGATCTTCCGGCAACTCGCCCGGGTCGAAACTGATCTCGAGATTGGTCAGCGTCAGCTCGATCCGATCGACCCCTATCGTGTCCACCTCGGAGAACATGGCCTCGTGGATGTTCGACTCCTCAGACTTGCCCCAGGACTCGGGCAACCCGCTGCCCGGGGTCACGTCGTCGGGGTTCAGGAAGAACTCGAAGTCCTCCGCGAGGCAGTCGAGGTACTCCTCGAGATTCTTGTCCTTGTAGGCGCTCTGCAGATTGTGGACGACGTTGCTCGGCGTCGTTCTCAACCTGTACTCGATCACGGTCGGAGGGGCGTCTCCGCCACCCTCAGGCGCGAACGGGTTCCAGCACCCGGCTAAGGCCACAGAAAGCAGAATAACGACCGCCCCCGCCGCGAGCCGGTGAAGACCGAGGCTTCTCATGTCTATCTCGCTCCTCCTGAGGTCCCTCACTCACACACCCATTATCATATCAAGAAAGACCGCCAATGTCAACTGACGTCCGGTATGGCGGCACTATTCAACCTGCAATAGATGTGCCGAGAGCCCTCTGCAACAGTTGTGCGCGCCGCCGGTAGCCTAGTCCCTGTACTGGCCGCGCAGAACGCCCCATGTGGTGGGAGGATCGTCGACCGGGAGCCTGCGGTCGACCCACCGGTAGATCGCCCACCGGCCGGTGGCGTCGCGTCTCATGTGGAGCGAGGCCCTGCCCTCGTAGGTGCTCTCCTCGCTCGGCCCCTCCGACTCGAAGGTGATCGTCAGAACGTACTCCTCTATACGGTACGTGTCGTCGGTACCCTCGTCCGGCTCCTGGATCGTCGTGAAGACCAGCGCGATCTCGGAGGCGTCGGCGAATATGCCGTTCGCCGCGTGCTCCTCATCGTCCCGGGTCCAGTACGCGTACTTCTGTTCGGCCTCCTGCCCAGCCTCGAGCGAATCCGAAGGATCGACGTGGAACCGGAAGCTGTCGGTGAAGCAATCCCTGTAGTTCTGCACACCTTCTCCCTCGAACGCCGCTTCGAGGTTCCGAAGCACGATGGAAGTGTTGATGGGGGTCTCCCAGTCCGTTACGTCGCCCTCCGGCGGACCGTCGGGATCGCGAGGCGTGAAGATACAACCGCAGAGAAGCACGAGGGACGCCACGGCTACGAGCTTCGTCATCCTTGTCGTCTTCATGGCCTGTCTCCGCTTCCGAACGGCGTCAGAACGTCTTGTCTATGTTGAGGGAGATGTCCCACACCTCCCGCTGCCGGTCTATGATGTTGGTCGCGTCGCGATAGGTCCGCGCGACGTTGAACTTGAGCTTCGTCCCGCTGGGCAGCTCGTAGTCGGCGCTCGCCTTACCTGACAATGTAGTGTCGAACTTCTCCCACGCCAGCTCTCGCGCGCCGTCCTCCACGTTCCATCTCTTCTGGGTCGAGAGTGACTGACTCACCTTCACGTCTATGAATCCGAAGAGCTTGTACGTGAGATTCAGCCCCACCGAGTGGTTGTCTCGCTCGCTGTTCTTGCCGTAGCGCTCTATGCCGTCGTCACCCTCGACGTAGGAGCCCTCGTCCTGAGAGCGGAACCTGTGCGAGAAGGAAAGCTTGAGCGCCCGGAAGGGGCTCCAGTCTATCGAGGAGTCGACCGAGAAGTTCCGGATCAGGAAATTCGAGTCGGGATCGTACGTGTAGAACGTGTAGTCCGCCGAGAGTCCGTACTTCTGAGACACCGAGACCCTGTCCCCGAAGCTCTTCCTGATGGACGGCTGCACAGTGTAGCTCTGCGACGTCTTGTTGTCGCCCGTCCTCGAGGTGCGGATGTAGATCAGGTTGTCCTCCCTGACCTTCACGTAGAGAGACGTCCTGATGTCGGAGCGAGGGGTGTAGTCGACCTGGAGCGTGGCCTCCTGGTCGTAGAGATCCCGGTCCTGGTTGTTCTCCTCGATGTCGTCGTATTGATGCGACAGCAGGCTGGTCCTTCCCCTGACCACGGCCCTCAGTTTGTCGCCGAAGTCCTGCGTGATCGACGCGCCGAGCGCGTTCGAGTACTGGTTGCCCGTCTGCGTATCGTAATACTCGTTCCTCTTCTTCTCGGAGTTCATTTCGGCCGTGAACTTCGTATCTCCGAACGCGTATCCGAGGCTCGCGCGCACCGAGCGCGCCTTCAGGTCGTTGTCCTTCGATGTCTCTATGCTGTACTCGGTCCTGCTCCTGGTGTATCCGAGGGTGATGAGCGAGGTGAGGTTCTCCACGAGCTTCAGGTCGGCTTTGAGGTTCACCGCGTCCGTGTCGGCCCGCCTGTGCTCGGTCTGTTCCTCCTTCGGGTACTCCTTGCTCGACACGCCACGCTTCACTTCGGCCACGAACGCGTTCGACATCCACGTGTACTCGAAGTGGCCACTCAGATTGTGGTCGAAGGACTCGTCGGTGCTCTCGAGAGCGCCCTGTTCGGAGTCCAGCAGGGAGTGCCCGCCCGAGTACTGGAAACTGGTGGCGATGCCCATGGGGGCGGTGTAGTTCAACCCGGCGTTCACGCTCTGTGAGGAGCCCCTGCTCCTGACGTTGGCGTACTCGTTCTTCTCGAACCCCCCGGCGACGCCGAGCGTGACTCCGATGCCGTCGAGGAACGTCTTGCGGTAGTCGGTCGTGAGCTTGAACGACTCGCGCTCTCTGAACGTCCGTACCTCGTTCGACTCTCCGGGGTTGCGCACGTCCTCCTGGTCGGTGCGCCTGAATCGTATGCCGGTCGAGATCGCCTCGGACAGCGCGAGGGTCAGACCCGCGTTCCAGGTCTCCTGGCGGTTGAGCCTTTCCAGGGCCTCGTTCTCGCGCAGAACGATGTTGGAGCTGGCGTTGAACGCCACCTTCGGCGTGAATGAGTAGTTCATGCTGAAGTTGTGCTTCCAGGACGAAACGTCCTGATCCCGGTCGAACGTGAGCTTGTATGTGGGATGGAACTCCGGGTCGTAGGCGGTCTGCTGGCCCCGAAGAGTGCCCGCCCAGGATCCGTCACCACGGCCCGCGGTCTCCTCCTGCTCCTCCCCCTCGCCGTCGTCCACGTCCTCGTCCTGCGCGCAGAGCGGAGCGGCGGCCAGGAGGATCGCCGCCATGAGAAGCGCGATGAGGAGGATTCCGCGCGGCACGCTCAATCGGACCTCGCATTCGTTGCCTTGGGGTCTCGGCGGGCGCGCTCGCTCCCGAGCGCCCTCGCCAGGCTCCCGAACTCCTCGACGGACAGGGTCTCGCCCCGCCGCGTGAGGTCGATTCCGGACTCAACCTCCAGCGCGCCGACCGACGTTCCGGCTTCCCGCGCCAGCCGCGCCAGCGCGCGCCTCAGCATTTTCCGCCTCGTGCCGAAAGCCGCGTGGACTACCTTCGAGTAGAGCCCGGGATCCACATCGCCTTCGTCCGGGGTCCGGGGCTCGATCTCCACGACCATCGAGTCGACGGCCGGCCGCGGGTGGAAACAGGTCCCCCGAACCGGGAAGTGCGCCCGTACGCTCGCGTGGAAACGCACGATCGCCGTCAGCGCGGAATAGTCCCGCGCGCCCGGCTCGGACAGGAGACGGTCCGCCACCTCCTTCTGCACCATGAAGACCGCACGCCCCACGCGCTCTCGCGCCTCGATCGCAAGCCCTATCGCCGGGCTCGTGATGCTGTACGGCAGGTTGCCTGCCAGCACTACCTCGCCAACGCCGTGGCTCTCCGCGATCCCCCGAAGGTCAAGATCGAGAGCGTCGCCGTGAACGAGGGTGATCCCGTCCGCCGACCCGTACTCCTCCCGGAACGCCCTCACGAGACCGGCGTCGTACTCAACCGCTACTACGTGCGCGGCTCGCTCGGCAAGCCCGAATGTGATCGCGCCCAGCCCCGGCCCGATCTCGACGACGATCTCGTCTCCCCGCGGATCGACGGCGTCGACGACCTTCCTCGCGACATTGGGATCGGACAGGAAGCTCTGCCCCCGCTCCCTCGATGGGGCGAGCCCGTACTTCGCGAGAAGCGCGCGCGCCGATGTAGGCTCCATGGGCGCCCCTTTGCCTGCGACGGCAGCGTGGGCCGCGCCCACTACTGCCCGCCCCTCACCTTGAGCGGCACACCGAGCTCTCCGGCCAGCGCCCGGACCGACGTGAGATCGACCTCCTGAACGTCCACGACGCTCGCCGTGACCTCGAGTCCGGCCTTGCGGCACTCTCGTATGAAACTGAGTACGTGATCGAACGTCTTCTCCCCGAAGGTCGGGTGGCATATTCGCGAGTACGTCGCGGCGTCCTGCGCGTTCAGGCTGACGGATACCGCGTCCACCGATCCCACAAGCTCCGGGACGATGTTTCTGTTCCATATCAGATTGCCGTGGCCGTTCGTATCGAGCCTGACTCTCGCCCCGCTCTCGCGCAGCCTTCGGCCGACTTCGAGGACCACGTCCAGGCGAACTGTCGGCTCTCCGTATCCGCAGAAGACTATCTCGCGGTAGCGCGCGGGTTCTCCCACGGCTTGCATGATCTCGTCCACGCTCGGCTCGGCCGCAAGCCTCAGGTTGTAGCCCCAGAGGATGTCCGACTCGTACCGAACGCAGAAGTCGCATTCGTTGGTGCAGCGATTCGTGATGTTGAGATACAGGTTGCCCCACATCTCGTACGCGATCGACGGCCGGATCGACCGACCGATGCCGAAGAGCTTCATCGCGTTGCCCGTTGTCGCCCGCGCAAGGTCCGCCGGGTCCATTCCTCTGATCGACGCCACGGTCCGCGCGACGTCGGCCACGAACGCGGGCTCGTTGCGCGGACGCCGCTTGTGCTTCCGTGCCAGCCCGCGGTGCGGCTCCGGCGTGAGCCACGGCGAGTCGGTCTCGAGCAGGAGCCTGCGGAGAGCGACCTCCGCGGCCACGTTCACCAGCCGGCCCTTCCGCGAATACGTCACCGGGCCGCCGATCCCGACGTGGAAGCCTCTCGCGACGACCTCCCGCGCGTAGTCGGCGTCGCCGGGGAAGCAATGCATGACGCCGCCGACCTCCGACGCGCCCTCGTCGTCGATGATCGCCAGCACGTCGTCCAGCGCGTCCCTGTTGTGGACGACGAGCGGCAGTCCCAGCTCCCTGGCCAGGCTTATCTGCGACCGGAACGCGTCCTGTTGCGCCTCCCGGGGCGAGAGGTCCCGGTAGTAGTCCAGCCCAGTCTCGCCGATCGCGACCACGCGGTCGTTCCCGGCGAGCTTGCGCAGAGAGTCGATGGCGCGGCCATCGGCCTTATCGGCATCGTGCGGATGAATCCCGACCGTGGCGTAGATGTGGTCGAACTCCTCGGAGAGCCGGATCGACTCGCGGGAAGTGGTCAGGCTGAACCCTACGTTGATGATAAGCCCAACGCCCGCCGCCCCGGCCCTGGCCAGGACGTCTTCCCGATCGCGGGAGTAATCGCTCAGATTCAGATGGGCGTGCGAGTCGGTGAGCGGGCGCTCGATCGGACCGGGGAGTCCTTCCTCTGTCGGAGCCACTATCGCACCCTGGTGCCCGGCGCAACCTCGCGATCGGGAACCAGGAGCGCCGGGCCCTGGTCATCGGAGGCCGCCAGCAGCATCGCGCGGGACTCCACGCCGCGTATCGTTGCGGGCTCGAGGTTCGCCACGACGACGACCGTTCGGCCGGTGAGCTCATCCGACGAATACGCTCCGGCGATTCCCGCGACCATCTGTCGTACGTCTCCGTCGCCCAGGTCGACCTCGATCCGGAGCAGCTTGTCCGTTCCCTCAACGCGTTCCGCTTCGAGGACCTTCCCCAGTTTGAGCTCCAGCTTCTGGAATTCTTCAAATGAGAGCATTCCGGTTTCGCCTTTCGTTTCGTGCGCATCGAACGCCTTCACCAGCTCCTCTTCCGTGTACTTCGGGAAGACGGCTTCGGCCCTGCGCAGCGAGACCCGTTCCGGCCACTCCGCGCCCCAGGCGAGCACCGCGTCGAGGTCGCGCTCGCCGGGCTGAAAACCCAGTCCGAGCCCTTCCAGTATCTCGCCGCACTTGCCCGGCATGACGGGCCAGGACAGGACGGCCGTCTGCCGTATCGACTCGAGCACCTCGAAGAGCACCGAGGGGAGGCGGTCCGGATCGCTCTTCGCGAGCGCCCACGGCTTCTCCTCCTCTATGTACGCGTTGGCTCTCCTCACGAGCTCCCACACGGCCGAGAGAGCCGACTGCGGGGCGTAGGACCGCATCGCCTCTTCGTACTCGCTCCTCACCCTTTGCGCCAGATGAGCAAGTTCCCCGTCGGAGAGCGGCTCCGGGCGGTCGAAGTCGCCGCCCAAGAACTTCACAACCATCGCCGTCGCGCGCGAGACGAGGTTGCCAAGATCGTTGGCCAGCTCGGAGTCGTAGCGCGCGCGGAACTGCTCCCAGGTGAAGTCGACGTCGCGCCCGTATGTCCCCTCGCGCATGAGGAAATACCGGAGCGCGCAGGGCCCGAACACGTCGGCGGCCTCGAGCGGGTCGACGACCACGCCGCGGCTCTTCGACAGCCTCTGGCCCTTGAAGTAGACGAACCCGTGGCCGAACACCTTGCGTGGCAGCTCGACCCCGGCCGACAGGAGCATCGCGGGCCAGATGACGCAGTGGAAGCGCGTGATGTCCTTTCCGATGACGTGGACGTCGGCCGGCCACCACCTGGAGAATCGTTCCTCGTCGGTTCCGTAGCCCGCGCCGGTCGCGTAGTTCGACAGGGCGTCGGCCCATACGTAGATCATCTGCGACTCGTCCATCGGGAGGGGCACCCCCCAATCGACGCCGGCGCGCGTGATGCTAATGTCCGAAAGCCCGCCGCGGAGGAGCTGGATGATCTCGTTGCGGCGCGACTCCGGCTCGATGAACTCGGGGTGTTCTTCGATGTGCTCAAGGAGCGCCCCGGCGTACTTCGAGAGCCGGAAGAAGTAGTTCTCCTCTGTGATCCACGAGGGGCGGGTCTCGTGTACGGGGCAGTTCCCGTCGACGAGGTCCTTTTCCTGAAGGAACGCTTCGCACGACTCGCAGTAGTAGCCCTCGTAGTGGCCGCGGTAGATGTCGTCCTCCATGGACGCGAACAGCTTGCGCAGTCCCGCGACGTGCTGCTCGTCGGTCGTGCGGATGAAGTGATCGTACTCTATCTCGAGGCCCCGCCAGATGTCCCTGAAGATCTTCTCCATCCGGTCGCAGTAGTCCTTCGGGTCCAGCCCCTTCTTCCGCGCGGCGCGCAGGACGTTCAGGCTGTGCTCGTCGTTGCCCATCTGGAAGTAGACGTCGTCGCCGATCATCCTGTGGAACCGGGCGAATACGTCGGCCGATATCTTCTCGTACGCCGTGCCTATGTGCGGAGCGCTGTTGACGTAGTCGATCGCCGTGGTGATGTAGTACTTACTTCCCATTCGACCCCTTCCTTCGACGACGGCGCTTGCCGGGCGCGGCGCGCTCTTCCTTCGCCTTCTCGTCGTTCGTCACTCCCGACGAGTCCTGTTCCGGGCCGGCGGCGTCCGCTCCGGGTATGTTGCCCCGCTTGAAGTCCTCGATGGCCACGGCCGTGGTCTTGCCCTCGTCATCAGAGACGGAGACGCGGCCGCGGAAGATGTCGACCGCGACGACCTTGCCGCGCGACCCCCCCTTCATGGCGACCTTGGTCCCCACCTTCGGGTACTCGCGTCCGGCCTCCGCGTAGAATCCCCTCTCGTACCTGAGGCAACACATGAGGCGACCGCATCCCCCCGATATCTTCGGCGACCCCGGCGCCAGGTGCTGTTCCTTCACCATCTTGAGCGTGACCGGATCGAAGTCCTGGATGACCCCCCTGCAGCAGTAGTACCTGCCGCAACGGCCGTAGCCGCCCAGGCGCCTCGCCTCGTCGCGCACGCCTATCTGCCGCATCTCGATCCGCGTCTTGAACGTGCCCGCCAGATCGCGGACCAGCTTCCGGAAGTCGACCCTGTGGTCGGACGTGAAGTAGAAACGTATCTTGTTGCCGTCGAACTGCCACTCCACGTCGACGAGCTTCATGGGCAGGTCCTGCTTCGCTATGAACTGCTGGCAGACCGTGTGGGCCTCGGACTCCTTCTCGCGCAGCTCCGACAGCCGAGCGAGGTCTCTGCTCGTGGCCCGGCGCAGTATCGGACCCTGTATGCCCTTCTCCTTGAGCTTCTGGCTGGCGTGCTCGCCCTCGCGGACCACGACGCCGATGTCGGTGCCGCGGTCCATGTCGACGATCGCGTGGTCGCCGACCCTGAACGGAATGTTCCGCGGGTTCTCGAAGAGGGCCTTCCTGCCGCCCTTGAACTCCACTTCGTAGGACTCCGGAGTCTTGCCTGCGATGTTCGCTGTACCGCTCAACTGCTCACCTCTCAAGCCCGGCCGGCCCGCCTGCGGTCGGCCGCCTTCCTTCTGGCGATCGCCATGTCGAGAAGCACGGAAGTGAAGACGATCGCGGGATTCGAGTATCTCTCTATCGCCCGTCTGGCGCTGTCGATCTTGCCTATCAGTGGCTCGATCAGGTCCAGGCTCAGAAGCTCCGCCTGCTCGGCAAGCTCGCCGGCGTGCCCGGAGTACACGAGCCCGGATGATGCGGAGCTCTCCTCCAGCGAAGCCAAGCGCAGGACGTCACGGTACCACAGAAGCATGAGGTCCAGAATGTGCTGCTGTTCCTCTCTGCCCAGACGATATGCGAGGGCCTGCGCCTCGCTCAAAAGCGAGCCCACGTCGCGGGTCCGCCGGCCCGTCATGATGCCGGCCACCCGTTCCAGTTCCGACTTTGTCGTCTTGCTGTCGACCCTGACAGCCCTGCCGGCGCTGCCGCGGGCCAACGCTCCCGCCTCGCGCGCGCGGCCGCCGTCGAAATCGAGCCTGGGGTCGGCGGTCAGGATCTTCTCTATCGCCTCCGGCCTGAGCCTGGCGAACGGTATCCGCTGGCATCTTGAGACGATCGTTCCGGGTAGCGCTCCCGGCCTCGACGTGGTCAGCACGATGATCGTGTCGTCCGGCGGCTCCTCCAGCGTCTTCAGGAGCGCGTTCGCCGCCTCGGGCGACATCGAGTCGGCGTCGGACACGACGAACACTTTCCACGGCCCGACGTAAGGGCGCCGGTTGGATTTCGCCACGATCTCATCGTTCACCGTCTCGACGGAGATGATGGGCACCCGACGACCGAAATCCGGTTCGCGGAACCCGCTTCTGACCTGAGACTCGAGGATCGACGCGTACTCGTCCGGCTTGATCGTGCTGGGAACGGGGAAAACGAGGTGTATGTCCGGGTGCGAGAGCCGGCGCGCCATCGCGCAGGAACCGCACTCTCCGCAGGCGGAGAAGCCCTCGCGCTCGCAGTTCAGAGCGGCCGCCAGCTCGAGTGCCGTCGTCTCCTTCCCGACCCCTTCGGGTCCCTGGAAGAGATACGCGTGCGACAGCCTGCCCGACTCGAACGCCCGTCCGAGCAGACTCACCGCGTGGTCCTGTCCGACGATCCTATCGAGAGCCACGTCCTCGCTCCGCAGCGCGCCGCCTCAGCGCTACCTCCGCCGCCAGAGCGATCGCCGAGGACATGCTTCGGTGATCCGCTCTGCCCGCCCCCGCTATGTCGAACGCTGTGCCGTGGTCGACCGACGTCCGCACGATCGGGAGCCCCAGCGTGATGTTGACACCGGACCCGCCGGCCAGAAGCTTGGCGGGAATCGTGCCCTGGTCGTGATACATCGCGAGAGCCGCGTCGAACGCGGGCCTCGCCGGACCCCGGCCGCCCGTCCCCGGGAAGAGAGCGTCCGCCGGGTGGGGCCCTGTCACATCGATCCCTGAACCTCTGGCCTCTCGTATGGCCGGGACCAGGACCCTGTCTTCCTCCACGCCGAGACTCCCGCCCTCTCCGGCGTGCGGGTTCAGAGCCGCAACGGCTATCACCGGGCGCGCAATGCCCAGACACTCGCGCAGTCCCCGGTCGAGAGTCGAGAGCTTCGACACGAGAAGCTCCCGGGTGATCGCCCCCGGCACGTCCGCAATGGCCAGGTGCGTGGTCGCCAGCGCAATGCGGGTGGCGCCGCAGACGAACGTCATTACGTAATCGGTGGCGCCGGAAAGGCCGGCCAGAAACTCCGTGTGCCCCGGGAAGCCGGCGCCGAGAGACGATATCGCCCGCTTCGACACGGGAGACGTCACCATCGCGTCGGCCTCACCCGCGAGGCACATCCCGGCAGCGGTCCTGATGGATTCCAGGGCGGCCTTCGCTCCCGCTCGCTCCGGACGCCCCGCCTCGGCCGGCGCGTCTCCCACGTCGACGATCTCGACGGGGATCGGCATGGAGAGTCGCTCGCTCCAACGGCCCATCGCGGCCACGGAACCCGCGATCCGTATTTCGGCCAGCCTCCGGAGCTCTCCCGACGCCAGCGATCGCAGCAGCACCTCCGGCCCGATACCCGCGGGGTCGCCCATCGTCGCCACGATCCTTGGTCTGTCACGTCCTGTGCGTGGCACGCGATCCTCCGAGGCCGGCGGCCGTTACCGGAAACGCGCCGCCTTCCGGTCCTCGATCAGGTCGTACAGCTCGGAAGCCCTGGCCTTGCTCACGTTGCCGGCGGGGATCTTTCGCACACGCACGCGGAGGAACCTGTCCCTCAGGTTAACTGCGATCTCGTCGCCCTCGTGAATCTCGGTTCCCGCCTTGGCCTTCCGGCCCGTGATCTCGACCCGGCCGGCGTCGCATGCCGACTTCGCCGCGCTGCGCTGCTTGATGATGCGGGACAGCTTCAGGTACTGGTCCAGTCTCATTCGGTCAGCCCGCTCCCGGGCTCGGTCACCTGCTCCGCGGGCTCCGTGCCCGCATCGAGGGCCTCCGGATCCCCGGGCTCCGTGCTCGCATCGAGGGCCTCGGGATCCGCGACCTCCGTTTCGGCGCCGCGGATGTCGACATAGATCTCATCCGACAGCCCATCCATGAACTCGCTGTAGGCCTCCTCGACCTTCAGCCCGTAGATGTAGTCGCGGAGATCCTCCCTGATCTCATCCAGCTCGGCGACGCCCTCTTCCCTGTGCTCCAGCACCTTGAGCACGTAGAAACCGCCCTCGCCCTCCACCACGGGGGCCACGCCCCCCTCTTCGACGCCGGATACGGCCTCGTCTATCGAAGGACTCATCTCGCCGGTTCTGAACCAGCCCAGTTCGCCGCCCGCGCCCCCGGTGTTGGGATCGTCCGAGTACTCCTGCGCCAGCGAGGCGAAGTCGGCGTCTCCGAGCGCCATCTGGCGCACGCTCTCCGCCCTGGCCCGTGCCCGCTGGTAGTCCTCCGGGCGGGACTCGACGCGGACCAGAATGTGTCTGGCGCGGATCCCTTCGTCGGTAGCCTCCTCGACGCGGATTATGTGGAAGCCGAAACGGGACGGCACGATGCCGCTGGTCTCGCCTGGCTCCAGCGAGAACGCCGCCTCCTCGAACTCCGGAACCATCATGCCCCTTCGGATCCTGCCGAGGTCGCCGCCCCGGGACGCGCTGGCGTCCTCCGAATACTCCCTCGCGACCTCCTCGAACGGGACGCCCTGCTCCAGCTCCTCCCGGGCCCGGCTCAGCTTCTCGAAAGCGGCCCTCTTCGCCTCCTCGGATGGCTGGGCCGAGATGAGTATGCCCGCAAGCCTGTAGGCTTCCGGGACGCGCGCCACCTCTTCGCGGTGTTCCTCGTAGTAGTCCTCGACCTCTCCCCAGGTAACGTCTATGTTCGAGTGCACCTCCTGGCGCACCACCTTCTCCGCAAGCATGCGCCGCTCGATGTCGTCTCTGTAGAGGTCCTTCAGCTCATCCAGAGTCAGTCCCTCCTCCGCGAGGGCGGCGCGAAACGCCTCGTCGGAGCCGTGGCGCTCACGCAGGTCGGAGACGCGATTCTCAAGCTCCGCCTCGAGCTCCGCTTCCTCCACGACGACGGTATCGCGCCGGGCCTTGGCGACCAGCAGCATCTCGTCGACCATCTCGCGAAGGATCTCCGCCCGGATGTCGGCGCCCTCGGCGCCCGAGACGTCCATCCCGGTCCGCGCCTGGTAGATGTAGACCTCCTCGTCCACCTCGCTCTCGAGGATGACCTCATCGCCGACCACGGCCGCTATCCCGTCGATGAGCTGACGCCCTTCCTGGGCCCCCGACACGCCGGTGGCGAAAAGGAGAGCCACTATCGAAAGCGCGCACGCGCGCGGCGCCGAAAGACGCCGGACGATTCTTCGGATGTCAGGCATTCATGTCCCCCTTGGTCGTCGACGCGGGGCTACGGGGCTTCGGCCTCGCCGTCGTCGGCCGCTTCGCCGTCCCGGTCCTCGCCGACCGGGTCCCCGGCGCCTTCGCTCTCCCGGAATCTCTCCCTGGCGGCCTTTCTGAGGGCCGCAGTGTCGATGACGACGGTCGCGCGGTTCTTGAGCTCGGCCAGCCTGTCATCGAACGCTCTCCGGCGGCGCTCAGACGTGAGGAAGTTCATGACGGCCGAGTGTCGCGACTCGAAGGTCGGCCTGCCCGCGCCGGGATGGCGATCCAGAACCTTGATGATGTGATAGCCGTAGCTGCTGGGTATGACGCCGCTGACCTCGCCGACCTTCAGAGAGAAGGCTGGCTCCTCCAGCTCGTGCAGCATCTCGCCGCGTCTCATGTAGCCGAGGTCGCCGCCCATCGACGCCGTCTGGTCGATGGACGTCGCGCCCGCGACCGTCTCGAACGGCGTGCCCGACTCTATCTGTTCGAGCGCGCGCTCGGCCTCCGCCCGGCTCCTGACCAGGACGTGCGCGAGGCGAACCTGCATCGAGTACTCGCTCTCGTGCTCCTCGAAGTAGGCCCTGGCTTCCTCCTCGGTCACCTCGGGCACATCCTCGAGGAAGCTCTTGATGTACTCCTCCGCGACAAGCTCTCGCTCGAGCTCCCTCAGCCTGCGCCTGATCGATTCTCTCTCGTCTATGCCCCGGCGAACGCCCTCCTGATAGAAGAGGTCGGTCTTGACCCAGGAGCGCAGAGCCTCCTCCTGGTCCTCGAGGCTCATCACGGCCAGAAGCTGCTCGGGAATCGAGGCGTAGAACTCCTCTACCGTTAGCCTGGAGCCGCCTACCCGGGCGAGCTCCTCGTCGTCGCCTCCGCCTCCGCATGAGAGGCCCGCCAGGCACGAGAGCGCCAGGCAGGCCGACAGCAATAGTCTCTTCACCACTTCCCCCGTAGGGTGAACGGCTCGCACAGCAGAGGACCGCCTTCACGGCCGGTCGGGCATGGGGCTGAAGGCGGTCCCTTCGTTCGCGTCCGGCGGCGCGGCGCGGCCTGCTCCGCGGCGGCTATCCCGTAGCGACGAAGCGATTCGCCCGCTTCTCCTTGATGGCCTCCGCCGGGTCCTTCACGTACCGGATGTTCTCCTCGAACCACTCGATCTCGACGCTCTCGCGGATCTCGTCCAGAAGCGCGTGGAGGCGCTCCTCCGTCCGCTCGGCGATTATCTGCTGCTTCACATGATCGCCCAGCTCGCTCATCTCCATGAGTCGCCTCGGGTACTTCTTGAGCACCTTGACGATCGCATAGCCTCCGGGCGCCTCGAACGGGTCGCTCAGCTCGCCCTCCTCAAGGTCGAACACGACGTCCTGGAGGTACTCGAGCTTGCGCTCTCCCTGGTGGTAACCCTCGATCAACCCGCCGCGGGGCTTGCTCCATTCGTCTATCGAGTAATCCGTAACAAGCTCCTCGAACGTCGCTTCGCCGGACGTGATTCGCTGGCGAAGCATGTTCGCGTCGGCCTCCGTCGGAACGATCAGCTGTCTCAAGTCGACCTTCGGAGGCTCGGCGTAGTCCTCGCGGTTGTTGCGGAAACGGGTTCTGATCTCGTCGCCGGTCGGCACCTCGACCTGCTCCTTGACCTCTCTCGTGTAGACCGCGTTGACCACGTACTCCTCTTCCCGCATCTCGAGGTGGCGCTTGAGCTCGTCCGAGTCCTTGTAGCCTCGCTGCTCGATCTCGTAGTCAAACAGCTCGTTCATGATCTTGCGCCAGATGAAGAGCTTGAGCCCATAGGTCTCTTCGGTCTTCGGCCCTTCCATGCCCGGGGTCTCCTCGAGCATCTGCTGGAAGTCGGCCAGCGTCCAGGCCCTCTCCTCGGCGCCGACCTTGTAGCTGACCAGCTCCATCTCGAGTTCCTCGTCGGAGAATTCGGGGATCACCTGAGTCCTGGCGATCTCCATCCGCTCCTCGCGCGAGAGTTCCTCGACGTTGTCGGGAACGATCTCGTCCAGCTGCTCCCCGATCCTCTCGGCCGCGATCGTCAGCGCCTCGTTGTTGTACTCGAGCTCCGCGTCCTCCTTGAGCCGGGCCGTGAAGTTGTGCTCGGCGACCGTCCGCATCCACAGCCTGGTCTCCGGCTTGACGCCGGCGAGTCGCTCATCGTCCAGCTCCGGTACACGGGCCGGCGGCTTCTTGGTGACGACCTTATAGATGTGCCAGACGCCGCCGATCTCGACGGGCTCCGTCACCTTGCCCGGCTCGAGTTCCGAGATCTGAAGCGCGACGATGGGGTGGTAGTCCGGGATGAGCTTGGGCTCCAGCTTGCCGCCCTCAGGCGCAGACAGTGCCTCGGACACCTCTCTGGCCACCGCGCCGAAGTCCTCGCCCCCCTCGGTGACGCGCCGGTACGCGTCCCAGGCCTCCTCTTCGTCCCGGACGACGATCTGAAGCAGTGTTGCTGTGGTCTCGCGCCTGATGTTGTGCTTCTCGACGTCCTCCGTGGTCGGCTCGGCTTTGTCGTAAATCATCTCGTCGAAGAGCATGGAACGCGCCTTGTCGTCCCTGCTGAACTCGCGGACCCGCTCGACGGCCGGCTCCTCATGGATGCCCTGCCTGTATCCCCTGACGACGAGGAGCTCCTTGCGCAGGATCTCCTCGACGAACTGCCGCTTGCCATCCTCGCCGGGCACGTCGGGCAGAAGATGTGGGGGCATCTTGTCAATACGCTCGTTCACGTATTCGACGGTGATCTCCCGCGGCTCCAGTTCACCCTGCTTGTCGGTGATGCGCACGACGACCTTCTCCTCACCGCCGCCGCACGCTGCCGCCATTGCAACGATCGCGAACCCGAGAATCAAGAGCATCCACTTCTTCATCGCGTTTCAACTCCTTTCACACGCTTCAGGCGCGTGGTCCCCACCGTGTCTTGCGCGCCTTAAAGGAACCCGGGGACAGCGCCTCGTGTGTTCGCTGATTGACGATCGGCGCGCGTAAGTGCCAACAACATCATAACTAAGAGACGCTAGCACAAGCCGCAAACTGCTTCAATACCTTTCTCCCCACCGCGAGCGCGGCCCTCCTGTCGGCCGGCGCCCCGAAGCGGACCGTGAACCCCCGCCGCGAGTCGAACTCCAGGGGATGATCGCACTTCGCGAGGATGCGCTTCATCTGGGAGGGCTTGGGCTCCCTGCCCTCGGCGAACTCGGCCACTATGGAGCCGTTCTCCACTCCGACCCGCCGGATGCCTGTCTTCCGGCAGAGGAGGCGGACGGCCTGCACCTCCAGCAGCGCCTCGACCTCGGAGGGGACGCCGCCGAAGCGGTCGGAGAGCTCCGCGGCGAGCTCGTCGACCGCGGCGAGTTCGTCGGCATCCCGTATCCTTTTGTATATGTCGATCTTCATGTCGTTGTCCCGTATGTAGGCGTCGGGAATGAAGGCGTCTATCCTGAGCTCAACGGACGGCTCGAACTCCGGCTTCGCGCGTTCGCCCTTGAGCCTCCGGACGGCATCGCTCAGGAGCCTCGAGTAGAGATTGAAGCCGACCGCCATCATGTGGCCGTGCTGCTCCGCGCCGAGGATGTTGCCCGCTCCTCTGATCTCGAGATCCCGCATCGCGAGCTTGTATCCTGACGAGAGATCGGTGAACTCCTGGATCGCCCCCAACCGCCGTCGGGCCGCCGTGGTTATGGTCCGGTCGGGCGGGATCAGGAAGTAGGCGTACGCCCTGTGGTTCGACCTCCCCACGCGCCCCCTGAGCTGGTAGAGCTGGGCCAGACCGAACCGGTCTGCCCTGTTTATGATAATCGTGTTCGCATTGGGGATGTCCAGTCCGGACTCTATGATCATGCTGCAGACCAGGACGTCGATCCCGCCGTCGAGGAAGCGCAGCATCACGTCCTCGAGCTGTCTCTCGCCCATCTGTCCGTGCCCGACGTCGATCCTCACGTCAGGCAGGAGGTCGCGCAGATACGACGCCATGCCCTCGATCGACTGCACGCGGTTGTGCACGAAATAGACCTGCCCTCCGCGGTCGATCTCGCGCATCACCGCCTCGACGATCAGATCGTCGTCGAACGCCGCGATCTCGGTCCTGACAGGCAGCCTGTCCCGCGGAGGCGTGTTGATGATCGACATGTCCCGCGCGCCGGAGATCGCCATGTGCAGCGTGCGGGGGATCGGCGTCGCCGTCATGGTCAGAACGTCCACTGTCTCGCGGAGCTTCTGGATGCTCTCCTTGTGGAGGACCCCGAACTGCTGCTCCTCGTCGATCACGAGGAGGCCCAGGTCCTTGAACTTGACGTCCTTCTGTATCAGCCGATGCGTGCCGATGACGATGTCGACCTTCCCCTCAGCCAGGCGCCCGAGTATCTCCTCCTGTTCCGCGGAAGTGCGGAACCTCGACAGCACGTCGATCTCCACGGGGTAGTCGGCCAGCCTGTCCCGAAACGTCGTCAGGTGCTGCTCGGCGAGGATCGTGGTCGGCACGAGGACCGCGGCCTGCTTCCCCGCCATCACCGCCTTGAAGGCGGCTCGAATCGCGACCTCGGTCTTGCCGAACCCGACGTCGCCGCATATCAGCCTGTCCATCGGCCGCGACGACTCCATGTCCTCTTTGATTTCCTCGGTCGCCCGGAGCTGGTCCTCGGTCTCATCGTATATGAAGGACGCCTCAAGCTCCTGCTGCCACACGGAGTCGGGCTCGAACTCGAAACCCGGCCGCGACCGCCGTACCGCGTACAGCCTGAGGAGATCCTTCGCCAGCTTCTCGACCGCAGCCTTCGCCCGGGCCTTCGTCTTCGCCCATGCGGCGCTCCCGAGCTTGTTGAGCCGGGGCCTGGCGCCCTCCTTGCCGACGTACTTCTGCAGGCGCTCCAGCTCGTCCGCCGGAACGTAGAGCCTTCCGCCCTCCGCGTACTCGACGACGACACAGTCGACCTGCCTCCCGTCCGCCTCGACCCGGTCCATGCCTACGTAGCGTCCGATGCCGTGCGCCGCGTGGACCACGTAGTCGCCGTGCTCGAGGGCCTCGAAGCTCGAAATCGGGGCGCCGCCACGGAACTTCGCGCGCCTCCGTCTCCTGTAGCGGTCGAAGATGTCGTGGTCGGTGTAGACGACGAGCCGCGCGTCCGGGATCGAGAAGCCTTTCTCGAGACTGCCCAGCTCGATGGCGACGTCCGTGGCAGCGTCGCCGAGAAGCTCGCTCAGCCTCGAGGCCTGGCCTCGATTGTCGCACATGATGAAAACGTCGTTTTCGCGCGCCTGCTGCGCGAGTCGCTGCCTGAGGAGGTCCATGTCGGAGCCGAACGACTCCTGCAGCCTGGTCGGAAGCTCGAATCGATCCATCCCCTCGATCTTGCCGCTCGCCACGAGCCCGGTCGCGACCAGAGAGCGGGGGCCGAGCCTGGTCGCCAGGCGCTCGAAGGGGACGAGAAGCGAGTCCGGCTCGCACAGGGGCATCTGCTCTCTCCGGTCCATGAAGACCTTCGCGGCTTCCATGGAGAGGAGCTCTGCCCGGTCCCAGACTTCGTCCTCCCGAACGAGCACCGCCCCCGCGTCGTCCGGCAGATAGTCGACGAGCGTCTCCGCGTCCGGGTGAATCGCCGGCAGGTACTGCTCCACGCCCTCGAAGTAGAAGCCGGCCTCAAGCGAGGAGAGCACCCTGTCCCTGTCCTTGGAGTCGACGGGGTGGTCGGCGAAGAGCCTCGCCCCGACTTCGCCCCGGCCCTCGTCCGAGAGGACGACCTCGCGGCGGGGAAGCACCGTGGCCTCCTCCAGCTCCCTGATCGAGCGCTGGGAGTAGACGTCGAACTGCCTGATCGACTCGACCTCGTCGCCCAGAAGCTCGAACCGGAGCGGGTCGTCGTACCCGAACGAGAGGAGATCGACGATCCCTCCGCGGACGCTGAAGTCGCCGGACTCCTCCACCATTCGGACGCGCCTGTACCCGCAGTCGATGAGGAAGCGCGTGAGCTCCGCGAGGTCGAGCGGGTCGCCGCGACCGATGGAGCGCGACGTGTCGGCGAGCAGCCTGCGCGGGAGCGTGACCTGCATCACCGCCTTGGGGGTCGTGACGATCACGAACGACTCGCCGGCGAGCAGGCGGGAGAGCGTCACCAGACGCGACTCGGTTATCGATGAGAGCGGAGACCGCTTCTCGTAGGGGAGGGTCTCCCATTCGCCGTAGAGCTGCGCGCCCTCGTCGCCCAGGTATGTGATCATGTCGTCGCAGAGATGCTCCGCGTCGGACGTCGTCGGGCAGACGAGCACCCACGGGTGCGGGTAGGCGCGCCTGAGCGCGGCGGCCAGAAGCGTCCGCGACGAGCCGAGCATGCCCCCGGCCCACAGCCTTCCTCCCCGCTCGAGCCGGGACACGACGTCCCGGAAGGGCGCCGACCGGCTCGCTATGTCGACGATCCTGCGTCCGGGCACTGCCCTACCCCGCTCTCTGTCTGGCGAGGAACATCTCGAGCGCCAGAAGAGCAAGAGCAACGTAGACGAACACGCGCCACAGCTCCCGCCCCCGCCGGGACGCGAGCACACGCTCTTCTATGTCGTCGCCGGGGTCCACGAAGGCGTGCTCGATCTCTCCGAGGCGGCCCGAGATCTCCTCGCGCGTCGCCTGAGAAAGGTCGCTCTCCGATGGATCGAGGTTCACGGCTCCGAGGGCAACGACCGCCCCGTTCCTCACGAACTCGTAGATCCCGGGGGCGACCGCGTCTCTCACGACGACCGCTGCGCGCGACCCGCCCAGGTGCTCCGGTATCAGCCGCCCGCCGTCGGGCGTCCTCACCTCGACCCTCCCGGCGCCGTCGCCCGCGATCGGAACCACCAGGTCCCCGCCCGCCAGGACGTCGCGGGGAAGCGCACCCAGCCCCGACACCTCCCCCACGACGCGGTGGAAGAGGGGCACGACGAACCCCGTTCTGGGAAGGTCGCTCCACTCGCGGTCCACGCCCGTCAGGAGCACCGCAACCTCTCCCGAACCGTCGCCCGGAGTGCCTGCCAAAAGCAGCGCGGGGCCCAGGCCGGGGAACTCGAGGACCTGCTCGACGCCGGGGGCGTCCGCGGCGAACCCGCGAGTGACACCGATGTCGTCTATGAGCCTCTCCCCGAAGACGAGTCCCTCGAGAAGGGGATGGCCCTGTCCGGAGGGGGCGAGCCGCACGCCCGACCTGCTCTCGAACGGCTCGATGAGCCTTATTCCACCGGAGCCGGGTATGTCGCCGGAGTTCCACTGTCTGAGGTCGGTCCGGTCGCCCAGTATGACGAAGAGGCCCCCTCCCGACGCCACGTAGCGCTCGACCCACTCGACCGCGTCGTCGCCGAGCCTGCCGGCGTCGGCCAGCACGACGGTTGCGAACCTGGCCGGGTCCTGCGCCGCGAGATCGGAGGCGTCGATCAGGGCCGTACGGAATCTGCGTCCCTCTCCCGCGGGATCGAGTGCGCGCTCCGCGTAGTACGCCTCCCCCGAGCGCTCTTCCGCTTCGCCGGACACGATCAGCACCTCGGTCCTACGGAGCGGCGGGATCACGAAGTAGCGCCTGTTGTCCGCCGCGAAGACGTCGGCCGGAAGCTCTACCCACCCCCGGTGCCACTCGGCTTCGTCGACCGAGGCCGAGAACCTGGCGCTGCCCCGCTCCCCGGACGAGAGCGAGACGCCCGCTCGTCCGACCTGCACGCCGTCCAGGAACAGTCGCACCGGCACCTCCGCCTGTCGTCCGCTGCCGTTCAGGATCTCCGCCGTGAACGAGTAGAGCCCCTCCGCGCCTCCGTATCTCCGCCTCGCGGACGCCGATACGACCGCGAAGTTCCCGACGGGCCCGTCGACAGGGAAGAGAAACGCCGTCGGACGGTCCGCGCCCCCCGGCCGCGCGTCCGCGCCGCCAGGATCTTCTCCCGCGGGCGAATCGTCCGGATTCGGCGCTCCGCCCGACGGCCGCGCGTCCACGGCGTCTCGCCAACCCGACTTCTGCATGTCGCCGATGACGTAGAGCTCGCGATTCAGGTTGCGAGCGCCGGAGAGGAGGTCGAGCGCCTCCGCGACCGCGCCCGAGTAGTCGGTCGCGAGGGCGCCCGGCTCGATTTCCCTGAGGGCGTCGGCCAGCGTGCCCCGGCTGAACGTTCCGCCCTGAAGCTCCGAGCGGGCCGGGTAGGACGCCGTGACGAGAAACGCCTGGTCCCCCTCGTCCAACAGCCCCGCCACCTCGAGCGCCGTCTCGCCGGCGAGTCCGAAGATGTCGCGCTCCGATTCGCCTGACGCGCTCCCGCGGGACATGCTCGCGCTGTCGTCGAGCACGATGACCACCGACGTGCGCGCGTGGCCGCCGCCGGCCGCGAGCGGCCCTCTGAGCGTGGGCCTGGCCAGGGCGAGCGCGACCGCGAGGATCAGCAGGCTCCTTATGATAAGGAGAAGGATCTGGCGGACGCGGATGCGCCTTATCTTCCTCCGCTCCAGCTCGCGCAGGAACCTGAGAGAGCTGAAGTCGACCGTCTCCACGCGGCGCCGGCTGAACAGATGTATGATCAGTGGTAGCAGCGCTGCGAGCGCGCCCAGCAGAAATGCCGCGTTGAGGAATGTGAGATCCAACGTCTAGCTCCCGTCTCGCCGCTCCGCCCGAAACCGGGGCTGAACGGCAGCTCCCCTTCTCGAAGAGAGTCCAGCCGGTCAGCCGAGGCGCTTCCGCTTCTCGAGATACGAGAAGAGCGCCCGATCGTACGGCGTGGTCGTCATGACCGGCACGTAGTCGATTCCGCTTTCGGCGCACCTGCGCCTGAGCCCCGCCATCCACTCCTTGACCGCGGCCCTGTAGTCTCCGCTGATGGAAAACGGCTCGGTCGTCATGAGGTCCCCGGTCTCCATGTCGCGGAACGTCGCGTCGATGTCGAAGTCGAACTCCGCCTCCTTCGGATCGAGCACGTGGAAGACCACGACCTCGTGCCTGAGATGACGGAAGTGCTTGAGGCCGGGCAATATGGAGGCGGGATCGTCGAGGAGGTCCGAGATCAGTATGACGAGCCCCCGTCTGGTCATGCGCCTCGCTAGCTCGTGGAGCACCTGCCCCACGTCGGTCGTCGAAGAAGCTTCGACCGAGTCGATGAGCGACAGCAGGACGTGGAGCTGCCTGGGACTGGACCTGGGCGGCACGAACTCCCGCACGGCGTCGTCGAATACCAGGAGCCCGACCGAGTCCTGCTGCTTGAGCATGAGATAGGTGACCGCGGCCGACAGGTAGCGGCCGTACTCCAGCTTCGACATCCCGCCGGAGCTGTAGCCCATCGACGCGCTCGCGTCCAGAAGAACGTAGCCGCGCAGGTTGGTCTCCTCTTCGTACTCCTTGACGTAGAATCTGTCGGTCTTGCCGTAGACCTTCCAGTCGATGTGCTTGAGAGGGTCGCCGGGCATGTACTGCCGGTGCTCGGCGAACTCGACGCTGAAACCCTTGTACGGGCTCCTGTGCAGCCCGGTCACGAAGCCCTCCACGATGAGGCGCGCGCGCAGCTCCATCGACGCGAGCTTCGACACGACCGTCGGGTCGAGGAAGCGCTTGTAGGACTCGTCTGGCACTTCGTCTCTCTCCTGTGAGGGCCGGGCGGCTTCCACACCCGGCGAGTTGAGCGCCCACGACCGCGAGTGCTTCTGCCTGGCTCAGACACGCCTCGCCGGTGACTCCGGGGCAGACGCGCCGGCGAGACAACTCGCCCGGACAGAAGCACACGCGGCCGTGGCGCGAGTGTCTGAGCCGGAGGGGAAGCCGCCCGGCCCAAGAAAGCGGCGAGGCGTCGGGCTAGGACGCTTCCTCGACCAGGCGCGTCACGACGTCGGCCGGTGAGACCCCGTCCGCCTCGGCGTTGAAGTTCGTCACGATCCGGTGACGCAGTACCGGCTGGGCAACAGCGCGCACGTCGTCGGTCTCCGGCGCGTACCTGCCGTGCAGGATCGCCCGCGTCTTGGCGCCGAGCGTCAGGTACTGCGAGGCCCTGGGGCCCGCGCCCCAGGAAACCCAGTTCCGGACGTAGTCGGGAGACTCCTCTGACGGACGGCTTCTGCGGGCGAGTTTCACGGCGAAGTCCAGCACGTGGTCCGGCACGGGAACCCTCCTGACCAGCTTCTGCAGCTCCAGGATCTCTCCCGCGCTCAGGATCTCCCGCACGTCAGGCAGGTAGGCGCTCGTCGTCGACTCGACTATCTCCTTCTCCTCGCCCTCGCTCGGATACCCCACGTGAATCGAGAACATGAAGCGGTCGAGCTGCGCCTCGGGCAGGGGATAGGTTCCCTCGAGCTCTATCGGGTTCTGCGTGGCGAGGACGAAGAACGGGAGATCTAGAGGATACGTGTTGCCGCCCGAGGTCACTTCCTTCTCCTGCATCGCCTGAAGGAGCGCGGCCTGCGTCTTGGGGGGCGTCCTGTTGATCTCGTCGGCCAGGACGATGTTGGCGAAAACGGGGCCCTTTATGAACCTGAACGCCCGGGCGTGCGACGCCGGGTCCTCCTCTATGATGTCGGTCCCCGTGATGTCGGACGGCATGAGATCGGGCGTGAACTGGATGCGCCTGAACGAGAGATCGAGGGCGCTCGCGAGCGTGCTGACCATGAGAGTCTTCGCGAGGCCGGGAACGCCGATCAGGAGGCAGTGTCCGTTCGCCAGGATCGCGGTCAGTAGCTCCTCGATCACGCGGTCCTGACCCACGATGACCTTTCGCATCTCCCCCAGTATCCGCTCGCGCGCAGTCGCAAGCGTCTCGATGGACTCTACGTCGCTTCCCGGTCTTCTCGTGTCTTCGCCCATTTGCTCCTCGCTTCGGCTGTGTGTCGGCTGTCGGTTCCCGGCCCGGCCTCGCACGGTGTCACGGCCGAGCCGTGTGTCCCGGTGATTCGCCCTGCGCGAACGGGAGACCGCCCCGTGTCAGGGCCTGCCCCCCGACCGAGAATGCACTTACCCGCCGCGCCGGGCCGATCGCAAGGCCCCGCGCCGCGGTTTCGTGAGACGTCAGTCTATCCTCGCCTCGCGTGCCTTTGACACGAGAGACACCTCTCAGTTTAGCAGCGCCGGACGGGGTTCACAAGCGGCCGATTCCGAGACTGCCCCAGTCGACCGGTAATCTGTAGTCCGAAAGAGCAGGACGACCTGCTTCTCGCAGGCGACGGCGCTCCCCTGTGCCGCGGCGTCGTTCCGTGTATAATGTGGGAGTATGTGGCATCGAGGTCACTCCCGGGGGCGATCGTGTTCAGGACCGTCCATCTCCCGCTGTTGCTCACGACGCTGATACTGTCGCTCGTTGTCGTCGGCGCCGCTCCCGCCGCGCCCGCATCGGGGGAGCGCGCCCCGTTCGCGAACGCCGCGACGAGCTCGCTCTTCGCGGAGGGACTCGCCGACAGCGCCTACCAGCCCCCCGCAGAGGAACCGCTCGCTTTCGCGACGGGCGACGCCGCCCCGGCCGCGGCAAGGATGCCCGGCTTTCAAGGAAGGACGCACCCGTCGACCGATGTCCTTCGCGCGATCCCGCCCGAATCTCTCATAGCCGCGCTCGTTGAGTCGACCAGCCTCGCCAATGTGACGGCGACCGTCGAGCGGCTCCAGGCATTCGGCACGCGCTACGTGTCGACCGATTCGTGCGACGCCGCCGGGCTCTGGATCCGAGACCGGTTCCTCGAATACGGCTTCTCCGACGTGCGGCTCGACACCTTCCGTACCTGGACCTGGCAGGACTCGGTCGACGCGTTCAACGTGCTGGCGTACAAGCCCGGGAGCGTCTCGCCCTCGGAGCACGTGATCCTGGGCGGGCACTACGACTCGGTCACCACTCAGAACTTCGATGATCCGAACGCTCCGGCCCCCGGCGCCGAGGACAACGCGACGGGCGTAGCGGCCGTCCTCGAGGCTGCCAGAGTCCTGTCGGACGTCGGGACCGAGCGAAGCATCATTTTCGCGTGCTGGTCGGCGGAGGAGGAAGGGCTCTGGGGGAGCAGGGCGTTCGTCGCCGACGCGGTCGAGGAGTCGACCGACGTCGTCCTCTATCTCAACATGGACGCGATCGGCTACCTGGCTCCTCCCGTACCGGACGGCTTCATGATGGCGGACACCTGCGCCCTGGCGGTCGCCGGCTGGATGTGCGACGTCGCGCTCGAGCACACAGGCTACGAGTTCGACCCGGTCGTCCAGCCGCTCGGCGCCAGCGACCACAACAGTTTTTGGGAGGCCGGCTACAACGTGGTCGACTCGCAGGTCGAGCCCACCTCCCACTACATGCACACGCCGGACGACGTGATCGAGAACACGTCGCCGGAGTTCGCCACGGCGGTCGCGGCTGTGAATGTCGTCGCGGCCGCGGCAGTCGCGGGCGTTGTGGGACAGGACCCCAACCTCCCTCCGGAGACAACGCTCATCGCGAACTGCGCGGCAACGCAGGACGTCGTTACGCCGAACCCGATCTTCGAGTGGAAGTCGGTCGATTTCGACGGCACGGTCGCCGCCCACGAGTACTCCGTCGCGCCCCCCGGAGCGCCGGACGCCTGGGTCGCGGTGCCCGGCGAACAGACGTCCGTCTCGTTCAGCAAGCTCGCGCCGGGCCACCACGTCTTCAAGGTCAGGGCGGTCGACGGGGAAGGCCTCGTCGACGCTTCGCCCGAGACCTGCTACTTCGCCGTGTGCGACACCTGCGCCCCGATTCTGACGGTCGACACGAACTTCCTCCCCGCCCCTCTGTCGTTCAGCGGCCTAGGGCGCCCGGCGGCGGGCAAACGGCCGCCGCGCGGCGTCACGGGGGCCCCGCCTACGGGCGGCGCGGGCCGGCAGAGAGGACGCGACAGCGATCCGCGCACGGCGATCCGTCATGGCCAACACTTAGCGCGCGACGCGCAGCCTGTCTACGAGAACGAACTCCTCGCCTTCCGCGTGTCTTCCGACGCCTCGGGCTACTGCGGCCGCGCAGACTCCGTGGCGGTCGCGATCGGCGACACGTCCGCGTGGTCTCCCTGGCGCGCCTCGCCGTACGGGTTCACGCTGAGGCCTGCGCTGAGCGACACGGCCGTCCGCTTTCGGGCGCGCGACGACGCGGGAACGCTCACCACGGGCTCGCTGCGACTCAGTCCGGTGGAGGCTCCGATGGACCTGCCGCTGCTGCGCGTCGATGACTGGTCCGGCGGCGGCGTGTCCGAGACCGAACACGACGGCTTCTACGAGAGCCTGCTGGCGGGCCACGAGTGGGTCGAGTGGGATCCGCTCGACCACGTCGAGGGCGGCCACCCGACGCTCCCGTCGATGGAGGAGCTGGGAAGATACCGTACGGTCCTCTGGTCGGTCGGGCCCGGCTTCGGGTTCCTTCGCTCCGCGCAGGCGGAAAGCGCCTATCACTATCTGGAGGGGTACGTACGCGCCGGGGGTAACCTCGTACTCGAGGGGCAGTCCTCGCTCACCTCGCTCCTGGGGACCGACGCGCAGCACTACGATCCCGACCGCCCCCTTCCCGAGTTCGTGGTCGAGCACGTCGGCGTCGACAGCATGCGCAACGCCGGCTCGTCGAGCAACGTTGCCTATCCGGCCACGTACGGTTGGGCCTTCCTCGGCGGTATCGCGGTCCCCGGCTCTCCGTTCTCGGACGTGCCGGTCGACACCCTCGGCAAATGGTCGCCCGAGTACATCTACTACGGCGGGGTCCCCCGGTGCGAGGTCACAAGGCCGCTTCCGGCGACCAGGCGCGTCTTTCTCTTCGACTCCTACTGGAATCCGACGCTGAGAGAACTTCCCTGCGCGACCATCGCATATGCGACCGACGGGACGGGAACGTTCGCGCACTTCGGCTTCCCCTTCTACTACCTCAAGGACGCGCCCGCCCGTACGATGATGACGAAGGTCCTGGAGCTGCTGGAGGAGTGGCAGGCGCCCGCCGAGCTAGTCTTCATTGACGCCGACCCGTCGCCCCGGTCGGTGACGCTCACGTGGTACCTCGACCCTCCCGAAGCTCCCGCTGGATGCCACGTCGAGCGCGCGGAGGTCATGGCGCGGGAGCCGGGCGCGTTCGTGCCCGCGCGAGGGGGGAGCGCGGCCGTGCCTGCGCGGAAGAGACGCGCGGCCGTACATGCGCGAGAGTCGGGCGCGGGCGGCGTTGCGGAGAGGCCGCGTCCCGAACGGGAGTACGAGCGCGTCAACGACGACCTCATCACCGCGGGAGACGGCGGCCGTTTCTCCTTCACGGACACAGCCGTCGTTCCGGGAGCGACGTACTCGTACAGGCTGCGCGTCGTCGAGCAATGGGGCGGGGAGACCCTGCATGGCCCGTGGACGGTCGCCACGGCCGAGGAGATCCCGGACTCCGCACTGAGTCCTCCCGTGCCGAACCCGGCCAGTCGTTCGGTCGGCATCCACTACGTCGTCGGGCGCGATCACTGCTGGGTGGAGATAGCCATCTATGACTGCGCCGGCAGGCTGGTCCGCCGCATCCGGACCGGAAGCGCGGACGCCGGCGAGTACACCGCAGTCTGGGACGGACGGGACGACGCGGGCCGGGCGGTCGGGTCGGGCGTCTACTTCGTCAGGGCGAGAATGGGCCAGGGTTCATTCCACAGGAAGACGGTCCTCCTGCGGTGACGGGCGCGGGTTTGACCGCCATCCGGCGCGCTGGTATATTGGTCGTTCAAGTGACGAGGCCGCGCGGGGATGCGCGGCCCCCTTTGCTAAAGCCGACCAGGAATGCGTCACTAAACGCGTACGACCGGAGGCGTCCGGCATGGACTATCTCGAGGTTCTGCGGGAGAAGGGCATAGACAGAAGCAGCGACTACCCGGACGAGTCGTTCCTCATCCGGGGCCTCTGGCGCACAGACCTCCTCTTCCAGCCCAATCCCGCCGAGAGAACGTTCAAGTACGTCTTTCTCCTGGTACAGACCGTGGCCGAGGGCGCGTGTTACTGCTCTACGATCCCTGTGCTGGAGGAGGGCTACTATCTCCTGGGAGAGGACTCGCGCGAGGTCGATTTCAAGTACCGATGCTTCGAGGTAGCCACCGTCGACGCCATGTACTCCGCGTTCGAGAAGCATCCCGACGAGACTCTGACCATGACCGGCTCCTCCGCCGAGAAGGCCCTCTGGCGAAGCCGGATCATCGTGAACGAGACGGCCCGCCTGCTCGAGCTGGAGGGCATCGAGGGCGGATGCGTCGTCAACGTGGGCGTCATCGGCAACGTCGTCCGAATGCTCGCGGAGCGCGGCATGGACGTCATCGGCACCGACGAGGATCCGCTGATCGTGGGCGCCGAGCTTGAGGGAGTGCCCATCTACGGAGAGGAACGCACGGTCGAGATGGTCGAGAAATGTGACGCCGCGATCATGACCGGCATGATCATCTCCACCGAGACGATGGGCGAGATAATGGAGGCGGCAAAGAGGACCGGCACGAAGCTCATCATGTTCTGTGAGACGGGGGCGAACCTCTGCGAGGAGTACGTGAAGCTCGGCGTCGATGCGGCGATCGCGGAACCGTTCCCCTTCTACATCTTCGGCGGGACAACCAGGATAGACGTCTACCGCAGGAAGTGACGTTTCCCCGCCGGCAGGAAGGGAGGCCATCTGCTTCGCAACTTCGAGAGAGACTCGGGCGTCCTCCTCATCGGCGGACTGCCGGTGAACCAGATCGTCGCCGAGACCGGCACGCCCGTCTACATATACGACGCGGCCACGGTCGAGCGGAGGTACGCCGAGGTGCGCGAGGCCTTTCCCTCGTTCGAGATCCTCTATTCGATGAAGGCCAACCCGTCGTTCGCGCTGGTGGGTCTTCTGAAGCAGCTGGGGGCGGGCGCCGAGATCGCCTCCGGTGGAGAGCTCCATCTCGCGGGCGAGGTCGGCTTCGATCCGCTGGACGTCGTGTTCGCCGGTCCGGGGAAGTCCGACCGCGAGCTGGAAGAGGCGATAGTGGCGGGGCTCTTCGCAATCAACGTCGAGTCGTTCCGGGAGCTTGCGCGAATCGTCAGGATCTCGAAGCTCGTGCGAGTGCCCGCTAGAGTCGCCCTGCGCATCAACACCTCGGCCGGCCTCTCGCGCGCCGGCGTAGGGTCGGCCGGCCCGTTGCACGAGCAGATGGCCGGCGGCCCATCCAAGTTCGGCATCGACGAGGAGAAGCTGGAGACGCTCTCCCGATTCCTGGGAGAGCCCGGGATAGACGTGGTCGGGATCCACATCTACACGGCGAGCCAGATACTCGACGCTGACGAGGTAGTAGCCAACGCGGAGCGCACCGCGGCCGCGGCGCGGCACCTCGAGAACCTCACCGGCCGCGAGATCATGTCTATAGACTTCGGCGGCGGGCTGGGGGTGCCGCACTACGACGACGAGCGCCACCTCGACCTGTCCTCTCTGGGCGCGAGAGTGGAGGAGGTGTTCGCGCCCTTCAAGAAACAGGGCACGAGACTCATGATCGAGCTTGGCCGATACCTCGTCTCCGAGTGCGGCGTCTACGTGACGCGCATCGTAGAGCTGAAGGAGTCGAGAAGCGAACGCTACGTCATCACCGACGGCGGCATCAACCAGTTCGTGCGGCCGGTCCTCATGAAGGTGAACCACGAGGCCGCCGTCGTGAACCGGCTCGACGACCCTCCGGTGCTCGCCACCAGGGTGACGGGCCCGCTGTGCACGCCGATAGACGTTCTGAGCAAAGAGATCGAGGTTCCTGAGTCTACGGCGATAGACGATCTCGTGGGAGTCATGAACGCGGGCGCGTACGGCTACTCGATGAGCCCGCAGCTCTTTCTCTCCCATCCATCACCCGCAGAGGTTATGATTCTGGACGGCAGAGTCGTGACGATACGCAGGCGAGGCGAGTATGGAGACCTCCTCAGAGACCAGGAGCCGCTGCCGGGCAGCGTCTAGCCGCGGCATGCTCAACCGAAGCGAACGCCGGGTTACCGATACCGGTGGTCGCCGCGCCGTGCCGTCGCGGGCCGGGAGTGAAGGCGCGTGGGTGCGTTTGGCGGGCTTTCTGGTCGTCGCCGCGC